>REDS01000064.1 GCA_007693395.1 Balneolaceae bacterium
CCGGCATCAATTGTACCAATTCCCATTGCCTTAAACATATTGTGGGTATCCGGCGGTTTTTTTTCCATTTGCTCAATGAATAATGCAAGATCGTTTTGGATACTATCAGGCAGATCTACTTGCCTGTTGCCGGGCAATACAGCAGCCAATCTGAACACATCATTTCTATGTTTTTTGATATGCTTTGAGTCAATCTGTTTTCCAGCCGCCTTTTGCTTCGACAAATCCAGGAATGCTTTCGCTTTCAGGCAGATCAGGGCTACATCACTTGCCCTGTTCAGAATCCCGTTCTTTTCAGATTGCTCAATGGTAAATCTGTAATAATCATCATCCATCAAAATGGCCGACAGGCTTGAGATATCTTCATCAGTTGGAATGGGTGTGAATTTTATTCCATCTTTTTCCGGAATTACTCCCGGGCTTACGCTGAAGAGCTCTACCTGAGCGGGATAGTTTTTCGTTTCCGGATTAATGAATCTGTAGTATTGCCGTTCTTCGGCAATTTCATTGCGTTCATACCTACCCAAGTGAATGAATTCCCAGAATAGTTCGATGAAAGAATTGTCCAAAGCCTCCACTACCAAAATCAGGTCGATATCTTTGGTTGCCCGGAACGTCAGGCCCTGTGCCTTAAAAAGATCATCACACGCAGCACCGCCAATCACAATGTACTGATCGTTGTAATTTTTAAAATGAGTGGCAAATATATCCAGGCCGATCATAACACAGCCTCCATCATCTCCTCGAGGGCAATCTGAACCCGTTCATCAGGATGGTTCTGCAGGGTTATCCAGACAGAAAACGGATCAGCAACACCATCTTTTGCAAGTACTGCGGGATCGTAGCTCCACAACTGCACCGTTGCCTCTCTGGGCTCGGCTGCTATATCGGTTTGTATCTGCTTTTTGAAGTTCTCTTTTTTTACCGCGTAAGAATTGTCAAAACCGGCGTCCAGATTCGTGTAAGCGGCCAGGGCATTTATACCTGCCACTGTCCACGTACCGAAATTATCGTTGGCGGTGTATTCTATTTCTTTTTGTACAGGGCTTTTTAAGAACTGTTTGGATTTTTCCCACAGCTCTCTGTTGGTACCTTCAAAGCTCACTATTTTTTGGCGCCCTCCGCGGGTGGTACAAATACCCGCCGCCTTCAGTTCTCTTACAGCCCTGGTAACAGTCATTGCTGTATAATCGAGTTGGGCTGCGATCTCTTTGAGGTTTAATCCGTTGAGTGGGTTTTTCCACAAGTGGTAAATCAGCAGGGTTTGCGTAGCCGGGTAAAAGGATTCTACGTGAGCCAGTTTCATTCGCTTTCTTTCATCCAGTGCGATAAACATCCAGGGGATGTAGATCTGCTCATTCGGAATTACAAAAGCCACTCTTTTTTGAACGAGTTGATTTCGCATATAGGGTTCCACCTGCTGTAAAACCAGAACCGCATTATATCCGAATAGCTCTTCAATTTTTTCAATCTGTGCGTGTAACTGTTTGGGTGCGGGTATCTCTTTCCCCTCTGGAAAAATAAAGAGCATTTCGCTTCCGGCCAGTTCTGCTTTATAAATATGAACCCCTTTTCGAATGAAAAGAGGTAATTTATTTAAGGCTTCTTTTCCCAAAAGCTGAAAGGCCGGCTCTAAACCGGTTGTAAGCTTGATATATTTTTTAAGTTCATCCACAACTTAAATATAACACTAAATTTTGTTGATAACGCAATATATGTTACTGTTTAATTATTGTGTTATAAAACTGAACTCTTCCGAGTATCTAAAGATTTCGTGGTGTCATAGATTTTCAGTCAATCAATTGATCACACATGCCCCTGGGCCATCATGGCATCGGCCACTTTGATGAAACCGGCTATATTTGCCCCTTTTACGTAATTAATTCCCTCTTTTTCATCGCCATGTTCGGCACACTTTTCGTGGATGGTTTGCATGATCTCCACAAGGCGTTCATCCACATCATCGAAACTCCAGGAGAGACGCTTCGCATTTTGCGACATCTCCAGCCCGGAGACCGCCACACCTCCTGCATTGGACGCTTTCCCGGGTGCATAGAGTACATCAGCATCATGGAAAATCTTTACAGCGGCATCCGTACATGGCATGTTTGCCCCTTCTGCCACGCACATTACCCCGTTATCGGCCAGTGATTTTGCATCCTCCTCTTCAATCTCATTTTGTGTGGCACAAGGAAGGGCAACATCGCACGGTTCACCCCACGGTTTCCCTTCACTAAAGTCACAATCGTACTCATCGGCATACTCCTTGATTCTTCCCCGCTTCTCATTCTTCAGCGTTTTGATGAAATCGAGTTTCTCTTGCGTTAATCCATCTTTATCCAAAATATAGCCATCCGAGTCGGACATGGAGACAACCTTTGCTCCCATATCAATAGCTTTCTGAGCTGCAAACTGTGCAACATTACCCGATCCTGAGATAATAACGGATTTTCCATCGAGTGACTCTTCATGCTGTTCGAGCATCTCCTTTACGAAGTATAGCAGGCCGAAACCGGTAGCTTGTAAGCGTACTTTACTGCCACCATAGGCCAACCCTTTGCCGGTTAGTACGCCGGTAAACTCTGCCGTAAGCCGTTTATATTGCCCGAACATGTAACCAACCTCCCGTTCGCCCACACCGATATCGCCGGCAGGAACATCGGTATCACTGGCGATATATCGAAACAGCTCGTTCATAAAGCTCTGGCAAAACCGCATAATCTCACCATCTGATTTGCCGCGCGGGTTGAAATCAGACCCTCCCTTTCCACCTCCGAGCGGCAGGCCGGTCAGCGAATTTTTAAAAGTCTGTTCAAATGCCAGGAATTTTATGATGCTGAGATTTACCGATGGATGAAACCGAAGCCCGCCTTTGTAGGGGCCAAGTGCGCTGTTAAACTGCACCCTGAATCCACGGTTTACGCGATAATTTCCATCATCATCTTCCCAGGGTACCCTGAACAGAACCACACGTTCAGGTTCGATAAGCCGCTCAATCAGCCCGGTGCGCTGATATTTTTTGTTCTTTTTGATGAACAGCACAACCGATTCCATCACCTCGTGAATGGCCTGGTGAAACTCTTTTTGATCGGGATCGCGCTCTTTTGCAAAGCTGAGAATATTTTCGAGTGTTATGGATGAAAGTTTCAAATCTGGCATAGGGTGCAATTTCTAAGGATTATCAATTCTGTTGGCTTCACCCCACTCTTGTTTTAACTGTTTGAGCCGGCGCTGCCCGAGTAAATACTTTTCAAGTTCTACAACAAAGAAAACGAGCAAACCGCTCACTACAGGGAAAATCCAGTATTCAGCATTAATGGGATAGCTTCCAAACCAGCTGTGCATAAACGGTGCGTAGGTAAATGTTAGCTGCAATCCTATCAAAATAACTGCTGCATAGAAGGCATATTTGTTGCCAAAAAAGCCTTTTCCAAGCGAGGGCTCGTGCATTTTACGGCAGTTGAACAGGTAAAACAGCTGCCCTGCCACCAAAGTGTTAACGGCGATGGTACGTGCGGTTTCTACCTGGTAGCCGCTTCCTTTCAGCCAGTAGTAGAGTGCAAGTGTAAGTCCACCAATAAGAACAGAAACAAATACAACTCTCCACATAAAGTATCCGCTCAAAATTGGTGCGCCCCGTTTTCTTGGCGGGCGTTTCATAACACCTGCTTCTGTGGGCTCGAAGGAGAGAGCGAGTGCAAGTGTTACGGCAGTTACCATGTTAATCCATAAAATCTGAACCGGAGTAATTGGCATTACAATGCCCATAATTACGGCTGCCATAATCACCAGCGATTCGGCCCCGTTTGTTGGCAGAATAAAAAGGATAGCCTTGCGTAGATTATCATAAATGGTACGGCCCTCCTCAACGGCATTGGCTATGGATGCAAAATTATCATCAGCCAGAACCATTTCGGATGCATCTTTTGTCACCTCAGTGCCTTTAATGCCCATGGCAATTCCCACATCGGCACGTTTCAGGGCGGGAGCATCATTTACGCCGTCTCCGGTCATGGCGCAAATCAGGTTTTCTGCCTGAAGGGCTTGCACAAGACGAAGTTTATGTTCGGGACTGGTACGCGCAAATACATCGTTTTCGATGGCTGCCTTTTGCAGCTCATCATCGCTCATATTTTCGATCTCTGCACCGCTGATGGCATGTTCACCATCACCAATGCCGATCTCTTTGCCGATAGCTTTCGCAGTTGTGAGGTGATCGCCCGTGATCATCTTCACCCGGATTCCGGCCTCTTTACAGATCCGTATGGATTCAATGGCTTCATCACGGGGCGGGTCAATAATCCCGATCACACCGAGAAAAATCAATCCGCTTTTAATGTCATCGTGATCAACACTGGTTTTGTCATCAGGCACCTCTTTTACGGCTGCAGCGATCAATCGACGGCCCTGTTCGGCCTGTTTTTCCATAGCACTTTCCCAGTAGGCTTTATCCATTTCTGCATTGCCATCAGCCGACTGCTGTTTTTCACAGAGTTCCAGAATGATCTCAGGTGCGCCTTTTACATGAATATAATTTTTGCCGACCTGGCTGTTCAGGGTAGCCATATATTTGTGATCTGATTCAAACGGAAGGTGATCAATTCGCTTTGCCGAATAATCTCCATACCCGGCTTTATGCGATAAAGTTACGAGTGCACCCTCTGTAGGGTCTCCGTTTAAAACCCATGCACCTTCCTCTTCTTTGATTTCTGCCTCATTACAAAGTGTAACTGTTTTTATTATCTGTTCAAGCAGGGTTTCTTTTGATGCATCTATGGGTTCATCATCTTTCAGGATATTTCCGTTTGGCTGGTAACCTGCACCCTCTACAGTATATTCTGTGTTTGATGTGATTACAGCGGTGGCGGTCATTTCGTTACGGGTAAGGGTTCCGGTTTTGTCGGAGCAGATAACAGCCACAGAGCCGAGCGTTTCAACAGAGGGAAGTTTTCTGATGATGGCATTTCGCCGGGCCATTGCCTGTACACCAACAGCCAGTGTAATGGTCATTATTGCGGGCAGGCCTTCGGGGATAGCAGCCACAGCAAGGCTTATTACGGCGAGGAAAAGTTCATCGAGGGAGTAATCGCGGAAGAAATACCCAATTGCGAAAAAGAGGCCTGTTACCCCAAGTATAATAATGGAGAGCAGTTTCCCAAACTGATCAATCTGGCGCAGCAATGGTGTGGTGATTTTCTCCACATCACTCATCATCTGCTTTATTTTTCCAAGCTCGGTATTGCCGCCTGTTTCAACCACAACAGCACGTGCGGCGCCATAAACGACGGCTGTGCCTGAAAAAGCCATGCAGGTTTGGTCGCCCGGTACGGAGCCTGCTTCTACAGGGACAATATTTTTTTCCACTGCAACAGACTCTCCTGTAAGTGCCGACTCCTCCACGCGAAAGTTTCGGGTGGAAATTAGACGAACATCTGCCGGCACTTTATCGCCGGAATTGAGCACAACCACATCGCCCGGAACAAGATCTTCAGCGTCAATATCCCTGCGCTGGCCGTTTCGAATAACCGTTGCATGCAGTGAAAGCATTTTTTTGATGCTTTCAAGTGCTTTTTCGGCCTTACCCTCCTGTACAAAACCGATTATGGCGTTTACCAAAATTACGGCAACAATTACCCACGTATCGATCCAGTGGCCAAGGAGTGCGGTAATTACAGCGGCCACCATGAGTACGTAGATCAGTACATTGTGAAACTGTAGCAGAAAACGAACAATGGGAGATTGGGCTTTGCCTTCGGGCAGTTTGTTGGGGCCGTATTCTTCCAGTCGTTTTTTAAAATCATCATCAGAAAGACCCTCTTTTGATGTTTTTAATTGGTTTAAAACGTCTTCTGAGGATTGGCTGTACCAGGGCAAATCAGTACGTTTATCTGAAACAGGTTTTTCTTGTTGAGTCATAATTAAAGAATAGCGTGTAACTATTTGTTGATCGGTTTGATGTGTAACGATAATGTGAAGATACTATTCAATGAACAAAATGGTTAACCGATAGTGCCAGTTTCACTATTTTTTGCGATCAGATACTAAGGTAATGGCTCTAAGTATAATTTAACTTAGTATCAACAATCTGTTGTAAACTCCGGCCATCAAATTTTTGTATTTTAAGAAGACTTGAACAAACCCCGATTAACAATGCGTATTCTAAATATCATCCCTCTTCTTCTCTTAATTTTTTTTTCCTGTAAACCGGCCGAGCCAGAACCATTAACAGATTATCCCAATTCACATCTTCTGCTTCAGGCAGCTGAGCTGCCTGCTCTACTCGCTTCAGAAGATATATTTTTGATCGATGCCAGAGCAGAAGTTTCTGATTCCATCATTCCAGGTTCAGTACATTTCCCGGCAATAAGCGAACTTACAGATCCTGATCATCCGGTAGCCAGTTTTTTGATTGGCCCTGAAACATTTCAGGAAAAAATGAGATCGATCGGCCTGAATAACAACGATCGAGTGGTGATCTATGATGAAGGAAACTCACTGGCCGCCGCCCGCCTTTTTTATGCACTCGATTATTACGGATTTTCAAATGCATCCCTGGTGAATGGCGGTATTCAGGGCTGGATGAATGAGGGATTATCCGTTCAAAATATGCACCATACAAAAGAGCCGGGCAACTTCCGGTTTGATGTTCAGGAGGAAAAATCATGCGATATTACCTATATAATGGAAGCTGCCAACGATCCAAATAAGATTATTTTTGATGCGCGATCAGAAGATGAATATACAGGAACAGATGTTCGGGCAGAACGCGGCGGGCATATCCCCAACGCGGTAAACCTTGAGTGGAGCAGGGTGCTTCAACCGGAGGGAACACCCTATTTTCTGCCTGCGCAAGAAATTCAGGATATCTACAGCTCACTTGGCATAACACCGGATAAAGAGGTGATTCCGCATTGCCACACAAACGTTCGTGGATCGCATGCCTATTTTTCCCTGCGGCTGATGGGGTACGATTCTGTACGGCCGTATGAAGGTTCATGGGCTGAGTATGGAAATGCTGAAGGTGCTGTAATTCAATAATATCTATTCGATTTCGACGGATATATTCAACATCAAAAAATTGATTCGATGGAAATAAGAGGTGAACTTGAAATATCTGAAGAGGAGATTGATCAGCTTGAGATGCACTCTGTAATAAATGTTCTCTCAGTGATCAGCAGCCAGCTGCAACTTATCCAGATGAATACAAAGCACCCGGAAATTCTGAATGATTCCATTCATGCAACTTCCGAATTAGCCACAGCTGCACGCAAACAGAATCAGAATAAATTCCGGGAGAGTGTTCTGAATGATCTTGAAAAGAAGCTTTTTGCAGCACTAACCGCACTCGAGAATAAACAGCCGTTGCTTAATGATGGCAGCACTACTGCAGAGTACAAAGGCATATTTAAGGAGATTCTCAATATTATATCAATTCGAGTAAACGAACTTACTAAACGATGGGAAAACCCGGATGCATGGGAAACGCACCCTATTGAAGAGTTTGAGAATGATTTCAGGAAGTTTTTTCATGCGCTTGAAAAAAACAGCAAAGGCAAATACCGTATTATTTACAACATTGCCGAGCAGGAAGAGAAAGACTACCTGGTGCAGTTTAAAATCTCGAGTGATACAACCTTTATCACTATGCCTATAGTGCTGAAAGATGTGATTCGTGATCTCATTGCCAATGCAAGAAAATACACCCAACCGGGCGGTACCATTACTGTTGGCATATCACAAAAAGAGGGTAAACTTCGGTTTGTGGTAGAAGATAACGGGTATGGAATACCCGAAGATGAAGTAAATGAAATCGTAAAATTTGGCTACCGGGGCAGTAATGTAAAAGAGAAAGTGAGAACCATGGGTGGTGGATTTGGCCTTACAAAAGCGTGGTACGTTACCAGGAAATTTGGAGGGCGAATGTGGATAAACTCTGAACTGAACAGAGGTACCAAAGTAACAATTGAACTCCCCTTCCCCGCAGAAAAATGAAATTAACCGCACTTGAAACTATTTGCAGAAATTTTCTAAGAGACACATTACAAACAGACAGCGCGCATGATTTGGCCCATACAGAGCGGGTGGTTGCCAACGCAAAATTGTTGCTGCAAACAGAAAAAGCCGACAAGAAAGTTGTACTTGCAGCTGCCTGGCTTCACGACTGTGTACTACTTCCAAAGAATCATCCCGATCGCAAACAAGCTTCTGCACGTGCAGCTGATGAAGCCGCCAAATTTCTTGAGAACAATCAATTTCCCGAGACCAAGATTCACCAGGTTCGGCATGCCATTCATGCACACAGTTTTTCTGCAGGTATTACGCCGAGAACAATTGAAGCAAAAATCGTACAGGATGCCGACAGGCTCGATGCACTTGGGGCGATTGGCATTGCACGATGTTTTTTAACCGGAGGTGAACTGAAACGAACGTTTTCTCACCCGGATGATCCATTTTGTGAGAATCGTGAACCGGATGATTCCCGCTGGACCATCGATCATTTTTACGCCAAACTCCTGAAACTTCCGGAAACCATGAACACCAACTCTGCTAAGAAAGAGGCACAGAAAAGAGCTGCATTCATGCAAACCTATCTTGATCATTTAAGAGAAGAAATGGGCAGTTTCTAATACAATTCCGGAAGATCTATTTTGCTTCCACTTGAACAGGTATACTCTTATCGGCTTTTTTAAGAGTAACTGTAAAAGTGGTACCCTTGCCTGTTTCGGTTTCTACCTGTAGTGATCCGTTCTGCTTTTCTGCAAACTCTTTGCAGATGGATAGTCCAAGACCGGTACCAATTTCTCCACTTGTGCCACTGCTGCCCTTGTAAAATGGCTTGAAAATATTAGCGAGTCGTTCCGGTGGAATTCCAGGTCCGCTGTCTGAAACCGAGAGGTGAATTTGATTACCCTGCTCTTCTGCGGTGATAGTGATACGATCGCCCGCCTCAACAAACTTGGCCGCATTCGATAGTAAATTTCTAAGGATAACCCGCGTCATATGCGCATCACCAACTACAAAGAGATCACTATTGATGGTATTTTTGGTGAAGATTCCTTTGTTGTCGGCAGTCTTTTTTATCTCGAAGATGGCATTTTCAGCAAGCTGTTTTAGATTAATTGTTTCAAAATTTGCGGAAATACCATCTCTCTGGTTTTGAGCCCACTGCAAATAATTAGTAAGCGTGTTAATATCCTGCTGAAGCTGCATATCGATCTGGTTGAGAGCTTTTTCAACATCATCTCCATCAAGAAGCTTTTCCCGAATCATATAAACCACACCCTGAATACTTGAGATAGGAGAGCGAAGGTCGTGTGCAAGCATAGATAGAAGCCGGTCTTTCATGGCATTAACCTCGGAGAGCTCTTCGGTTCGTCTTCTCAATAGAATATTGGCCTGTTGCTTCTTTCTGTACATTACAATGATGCCAATAAATGCGAGTGCCACAATAATCAGGGCGGTTGTGGTGATTATAGCATTAGAGCGCTGTGTCTGGATGGTCTCCTCAAGCAGCTCTCTGCTCTCTCGTTCCATTCTAAGGCCAAGCAGTGCTTCCTGTCGTGCAAGTGCCTCTTCTCGATCACTTCTTGCAATACTATCTGTTAGGGCCGAGTATTGTCTAAGATATGTGTAAGCGCTGGATATATCGCCGGCCAGTTCGTTGGTTTCATAAAGGTTTTCGAGTGTGCCCCGAATCATTTCAACAGCATTGGCATTTTGAGCTATGGTAAGTGCAGCCTCATACAACTCAACAGCACGTGCATATTCACCCCGCTCCCTGTGTACATTACCCATCCCAATTTGATTGAAATAGGAGCCGATGGTGATATTATTTTCGATGCTCAGATCGAGTGACTCCCGGAAGTTCTGCATGGCAAGGTCGTGCTCTTCCATTTCGATGTAGAGTAAACCCAGGTTATATTGACCTTGCATTCTCGAAAGGATATTTCCAAGATTATCCGCAATTTCAAGTACTTTATTATAGCTTTCGAGTGCTTCGTCGAATCTTCCAAGCTCTCTGTATAGCCCTCCAAGGCTCATATAATTTGTAACCTGGTTGCCTTGATTGTTTTTATCAATGTTCATTTCAAGGGCTTGCAGGAGGTAGTTTTCAGCAATCTCATAATTGCCTTCATAGGTGTTTATTGAGGCAAGGTTATCCAGAATAACGGCAATAAGGAGTGTGTCCGTAATTTCTTCAGCCATTTCAAGGCTTGCAAGATAACTGTCTAAAGCTAAAGGAATATCGCCGAGAGATTGATAACTGTTCCCGATGTTTTGAGTCAGCCCGATTGCCATACGGCTTTCACCTCTTTCTTCGGCTAAGTCTCTCATCTGAATATAGAATTCAAGCCCTTCCTGATAATACCCCATCATGTTATAGGCCGTTCCTATCTGGTTGCCAATCTGAATTTCCATATTGGTACCGGAATAACTTTCAAAATAAGGAAGAACCTCTGTAATGACTCTGCCTGGAGTGCCCCTGTCTATGAAAAAGATTGCCAGATTAAGCGCAGCCTGCGACTCACCCTCAATGTCATTCAGAAAGCGGGCAAGTGTAAGGGCTTCGTCAATTAGCGCTTTTGCAGAGTCGGATGGACCGGTCTCCATTAGATCCTCAGCCCTTTGATTCAGGTCTCTGATGTATGTTGTATCCCGCATAATGGGGGTATCTTGAGACTGTGCCACTGCAGTGTTTGAGATGGCACCATTCTCTATCCCCTGAATCTGCAGAAGAAGCACTGTGATGGTAAAAAATGAGATAAAAAACCTGAGATTCATTTTTTCAAATCAAGAAAATTTCGGTCAAAGTTTAACAATATACTAAGGCTGTCCAGATAAAAAAATTCTATGAAATAGTCATCATTTTTATCTGATTACAACATCCTCAATGCCGGATAGTACACTTCGCCACCAATAGTTGAAAATGGAACGTTCTATATCCCGCTCAAAGTCTATTGTGCCTTCACGCGGATTGTCGCGTTCATTTTCGGAGCGAACACGTAATCTGTTTGCAAAAAACGAGCGTAACCGCCGGCTTCGTGTCTCTTCAAGGCTCTCTTCATCAAGAAATCGTAACTCCAGATCGTTATAAATCATCTGCAGAGAACCGTTTGAAGTATATTCATTGGCGTGAAAGTTAAACCTGAACTCATTAAGTATACCACTTCGAATCTGTTTTGCAGCCATATTTTCAATGATTGGATTCAGCATTTCCATATTAAATCCACCCATATAGCCCGATACAGAATGGCCGGCATTCTCCCGAACTGAAAACAGATAGTTTACTTCGATGGGTACCTCATTCAAAAAGTTCGCAGCTGCACGCACCCGCACAGAGTCATCCCTGCTGTAGTTTTGCAAGCCGTGAATGGTTACATCTACATCAAAAAAAGAAATTTCTCCCTCTCTCCCTTCCTGCGGATATTTTTCGATGTATCGGATACTGCCGTGATTCCACTTTATTGTATCAGCTGAAACAACAAACGGCAGATCAAGAAATTGCTGTTGTGGCAGCTGGCGATGGCCTCTCTCTTCTCTGGGGTAGGTTTTGTCTCTGTTGATGAGGATATCGAGGTTCTCAATGATGAGCGAAGTGAGTTTTAACTCCTCATTTTCAAACCAAGATCGTTGGTTTACACCGGAAGCTTTAACCGGCCCCGCGGTAAAGTTGTACTGATCGGACTGAAAGCCCCGCTCCCGAGCAATTTGTGTTGCCGTTTTTTGTGGAATCAGCTCTGCTTTTGAAAAACGGAAAGTTTCCTCAGCCGTGTCCGCATCAACGTCGTAAAGATGCACCTGATACAGCCCATCTTCTGTGATGTATGAAAGCATATCGGTGCTAAATGCTATAGTATTAAAAAAAGTATGTACAGGTGCATTTGGCTCAGAGAAGGAGATACCGGAAACAGTTGCCGATATATTACTTGATTTGAAAGCGTGGCTGGTTTCGGCCCTGTCTCTATAATATGCGAAATTACTATTCTTTAGCACGGTTTCTGCCACATATAGGGGGAATACGAATGGCCCATCATTATTACCGTCATCAATATCATTTGGAAAAGAGACAACCTCTATATTCAGGCCATCAACAGTAAAGCTACCCAGAGACCACTGCCTGCGTACCAGCAGACGAAATAGATTTACGCCCTCCACAGAAGCCTGGTTCAGCTCAAACAGGCGAATGGAGTCGGTTCTGCGAACCGGTTCAATCTCATCAAAAGGGGTAGTGTGAACAATATTTGCATTGCGGAGAGTAATTGCAGCAGGACGAACTGAAAAAGAAAACGCTTCAATTTCAATTTCGGCGTGAGGGGCAAGCTGCTCATTTATCTGGTTGATGAGTAGGTTTTTAGCCAAGTCTTCTGCATTTCGAATCAAATAGATACCCGCAATACCTATTACAATTAAAGAGAAAAGCAGCAAATATAGAACACCCCGTTTCTTTGATGCGGGTTTTTTCTGCAGAGGTTTCTTTTTTTTGGTCATCTGTTATGTGTGGGCATTGAGCCGAATTGAGTATGATGCGGAATGCGGGGTTAATTTATTTCAATAGCCTGGTTTATGATGCTCTAACATTAACATCACATTTTCATATTGCACAGTTCACACAATGGTAACACATCGTATTGATATTATTACTTCACTAATACTCAATACACATGTAATAAGATGGAAAAAACGTTAATAAAATCATTACTACTAGTAATAGTTCTTTTGTCTTTGGTATATGCTCAAAACTTGAATGCAAAAAGTTTTGAAATAGCCAAAGGAAATCAAACCATACGAGGACAGGTTACCGACGCCCCAAGTGGCGAACCAATTCCTGGTGTAAATATATCAATAAAAGGTACAAGTACGGGTACGGTTTCTGATGTAGATGGGTTCTACGAGCTTAGATTGGAAACCGGTGATGTTACTCTGATATTTTCATTTATAGGATATGAAACTTACGAAATAGATCTGGAAGGCAGGTTACAGTTAGATGTTGCATTACAACCTGCTGTAGGTGAGCTTGGAGAGGTCGTGGTTGTAGGTTATGGAACTGTTGATCGCAGAGAACTCACTGGATCTATATCTTCAGTAAACCGACGTGATATTGTTAATACACCAGTCTATTCAATAGAAAATGTTTTACAAGGTAGGGCTACTGGTGTGGATATTGTGGCCAATAGTTTTCGGCCTGGTGCAGGTGCAACTATTCGAATTCGCGGTGAAAGATCTCTGGTGGCAGGAAACGATCCACTCGTTGTACTTGATGGTATGCCAATTGAAGGAGGCCTTATGGATTTGAACCCATCAGATATTGAATCGGTAGAAATTTTAAAAGATGCCTCTGCAACTGCAATTTATGGATCAAGAGGTTCTAATGGTGTAATTCTTGTCACAACAAGGAGAGGTGCAGCGGGTGCCACACAGATAGAGTATAGTGGATCAGCAGGTTTGCAACGCATCGCAAACAGAGTTGATCTTATGAATGCAGAGCGATACATAGAACTCCAAAGAGACGCCGCAAGACAACAAGGTTCGTATACTACAGATGAAAATCTCTTTCTTGACTGGGAACTTGAGGCAATTCGAAATGGGGTTGATACAGACTGGCAAAGGGAGGCATTCGGAGCAGGTTTTCAACAAAATCATCAAATTAGTGTACGTGGTGGTACTCAAGATACCCGTTATGCTTTTTCAGGAACAATTACTGAACACCAGGCAATAGTTGAGAATAATGATTTTACGAGATTTGTTGGGAGACTGAACTTAGATCAGGAGGTTACAAGTAACTTTAGAGCAGGTGTATCAGCTCAGGTTACTACAAGTACAGAACATAGAGCAGGCAACTTTAGAGATCTCATTTTACGAAGTCCGCTTGACTGGCCGGATCGGGGGCAAGAAGCATTGCGAAGCGAATTTGCTGTGGGTGAAAGTTTTCCACTCCTAAATCTAAATAGAGAGCTTTTCATTGACAGAAGAGACAGAACAAGAGTTCTATCAAATATATATGCTGAGCTAAATCTTTTTGATTGGCTATCCTACCGGTTAAACTTTGCCCCAGACTTTACATTTTTCGAGCGCGGCACACATAACTGGCAAAACTCATCAGCTGGTGTTTCAAACAATACAACACGAAATCTTCTTTTTGAGAATATTATTGATTTTGATAGACAGCTTGGGCAGATACACAGACTTCGGGGAACAGCTCTATACAGTGTTCAAACAAATCGGGTTACAGGTACAAGTGTAAATGTGCGCGGGTTGCCCTTTGAGCAACAAAGATATCACAACATAGGTACTGCTGAAGAAACACAATCCCGAAATACTAACCTTCAAGAATGGACACTAGAATCTTATATGCTGCGACTAAATTACTCATTGTTAGAAAGGTATTTGGTTACAGTTACCGGCCGTGTTGATGGATCTTCAAGGCTTGCTGAGGGGAATAAGTATGGCCTCTTTCCATCTGTGGCGTTTGCCTGGCTTTTATCTGATGAAGCATTTATGCAACAACAAACCATTTTCAGTGATCTAAAATTACGGCTTAGTTATGGAGATGTTGGAAATACCGGTATTCAACCTTATCAAACTCAGGGTAGGGTTTCAAGAGTTGGCTACTCCTTTGGAGATCAATCTGTTTTTGGATTTCAAAGTGCAGAACTCGCAAATTCTAACCTCCGCTGGGAACGCACAAGACAGATAGATTTAGGTGTTGATTTTGGTGTTTTAAATCAACGGGTTACCGGTACAGTCGGGCTTTATCAGCAGAATACAATCGACCTTCTAATGAATCGGCAATTACCACCAACATCCGGCTTTGCCAGCACACTTGAAAATGTAGGATCTACCCGAAACAGAGGCCTTGAAATTGGCCTGTCAACTGTTTTGATCCAAACCGAACGTCCAGGTGGCTTCAGGTGGACAACAGATGTGAATTTCCATACAAATAGAAATGAAATTGTTGAACTATATGGCGGGCGTGAAGACGACCCAGGCAACGGATGGTTTATTGGCCAACCAATAAATGTGTTGTACGATTGGGAGTTTGTTGGAATTTGGCAGGAGAGTGAACGTGAACTTGCAGCTCAATATGGGCATCAGCCAGGGGATATGAGATTGCGAGATGTAACCGGTGATGGAAGAATAGGCGCAGATGACAGGGTAATTTTGGGTTCAGAAGCTCCAGAATGGACAGGTAGCCTTACAAGCCGAATGAACTACAGGAACGTTGATTTCTCATTTCAGGTGTACGCAACTCAAGGTGTAACTATTTTTAGTCAGGCAGGTGGTACATCGCTTGGAGGGATGATTAATCTGAGACGCGGCTACAACCTTAACTCACGTAATATTCATTATTGGACTCCGGATAACCCAAGTAGCGATTTTCCTCAACCAAGGGTAAGGGGCCATGATTACTCTACACCAATGGCCTATTTTGATGCAAGTTACGTTCGGATTAGAAACATAACACTTGGTTACAACTTTTCACCAAGAATGCTGGATGTTGTTGGTTTCTCTCGGGCAAGAATCTATTCTACAGTTCAAAACCCTTTCACATTTACAAGTTTTCCGGGTCTTGACCCTGAAGGAGCCAGAAACCATGATATGCCTAACTACCGCACATTCATGATGGGTATTGAATTGAGCCTGTAACAAAGAAGAATCAAATTAAAGGATGAATAATATTATGAAGGTTACACTAAAAAAAACATTTACTGTACTGCTGGTGGTTGCACTGGCGGGATGTGCAGATCTGTCAGAGCAAATGATTACAGATACAGTAGCGGATTCTCAATTTTCTACCGCTGAAGGCCTCGACGAAGCTCTAATTTCTGCTTACCAACCGCTACGCTGGTTTTATGGAAGAGAACCGGGAATGTTGATGACTTTATACGGCACTGATTTATTTAAAGAAGGCCAAAGTTATAATTCCTGGTGGGATAATTATGGATCAGGTATGAATCCCTCAATGGTACTATCACCATCTGGAAATGTTTTGGTTTGGGAGCATTTTTATAGGGGTATAAATAATGCCAATACTGTTATTTCTAGAGCAAGTGAAATTGAGGGACTTGACCCAACTTTCATGAACGAAAAAGTAGCTGAAGCCAGATTTTTAAGAGCACACTACTATTTTGTGTTGGTTCAGCACTTTGGCCCTATCCATATTACTTTAGAAGAAACACGCCAAGTTGAGCTGGAAGCAAACCGTGAACCTGAAGAAGAAGTTTACAGGGTAATTATTGATGATCTGAACTTTGCAAGAGAGCATCTTCCTTTGCAGCAGTCTCAATATGGGCGGCCTACTCACGATGCAGCGGTGAATCATTTAGCTAAAGTACATCTTACTATAGGTAATTGGCAGGAAGCAGCAGATTATGCAATTCAAGTGATTGAAGGCGGCCGCCACAGATTACTTGATAACTACGCAGACATTTTTGATCCTTTTAACCAGCGCCATGAAGAAGTAATCTGGGCCATACAATGGGGAGACAATCCAGAAGTAAATAATCCAGATAATCAGCTGCAGCGGTTTTTTGGTCCAAGACAATGGTTGCTTCCAGGGCTTGTGGGCGATGATATGTATCATGTTGGAATTGCACGTTTTTGGCCTACAGATTTTGCCCTTACAGAGTTGTTCGGGAATGATTACAGAGTACATGAGCTGAACATTACAAATGATGTTCGGTATCATGTAACGTTTAAGGAAATGTGGCCATATAATGATGCGCCTAATGTTCCTTTAAATGCAGCAATTGGAGATACAGCAGCATGGTTTACAAACGACCCTTACATTCAGGAAATGAGTCGTGAAGAACTTGATTTAAAGCCATACACTGTGATCCGAATTCAGGATAGAAATGATGTATTCTCACCAACAGTGCAAAAACACAGATATCCCTTTCAAAGAAATCATGGAAGAGACTACATGTATATGCGTCTTGGGGAAACTTACCTAATTGCAGCTGAAGCTTTAATGATGCTTGGCAGAATGAGCGAGGCGGTAGAATATTTCAATACGCTGCGTGCAAGAGCTGCCTTTCCTGGCAAAGAGATACCATTGATCACTGAAGCCGATCTGGATATCGATATGATCTTGGATGAGCGAGGCCGTGAGCTTGCAGGAGAGCTTCACAGATGGACAGATCTAAAACGGACTGGCAAGTTACTTGAGAGGGTAAGAATGCATAATCCAAATGCATCGCCAAATATACAGGAGCACCACCAATTAAGGCCTATTCCTCAAAGTCAGATCGACAGAACTAGGAACGAATATCCACAAAATCCAGGGTACTAACTTTTATTTTCATAACTAAACCAAAAAAGCCCTCAATTTTGAGGGCTTTTTTGTGCAAATATGACATTCCAGAGACTAATCAAAACTACTCTCTTACCGGAATCGGAGGATCCCAGTGTGGCATCTCGGCGGTTCGATCGCCTGTCATCAGGTAGGTGTCAAACCATTGAAGCATGCGGATGTTATAATCAAGCTTAGATGCTGCCCGGCTGTTACCGTGGCCTTCACCCGGGTACCAGACCAGTCTTGCGGGTACATCTGGCCGGCGCACTTTCAGGTGGCGGAACAGCTCAAGTGATTGCGCGGGGTGTACACGTGTATCTTCCGCACCGTGCATGATGAGGATTGGGGTTTCGGCACGATCAACCCAATAGATTGGACTGCGTTTCAGGTAATCAAGCCATTTTCTGTCGGATTCCCACATTCTCTCGCGCGAGTGCACAAGGTAGAGCTCTTCGGGAATATCACTTGTACCCCATTTCGACAGGTTGTTGCTTATTCCAACAAACATTACCGCTGCAGCAAACCGGTCAGAGTAGTAGGTGCTCATCCATGCAGAAGCATAACCACCATACGAGCCCCCTGTTACACCGATTCTGTCGGGGTCGGCAATGCCGCGCTCAATCAGGTAATCCACGCCATCTACAATGTCGTCGAACTCTTTACCGGCTAAATCGGCCTGGCTGCTGAAGATAAAATCAATTCCACGCCCTGTACTTCCACGATAATTGGGATAGAAAACGGCATAACCTTTAGCGGCTGCCATCTGGCCCGGGATAGAATACGCTGTAAGCCATCCATTGCTGTAATGGGCTTCGGGTCCACCATGCACTACAGTGATGAGAGGTACGGATGTACCCTCTTCGTAGCCAAGCGGGTAGATCAGCATACCATCTATGGTGAATTCACCATCGCGCGCTTCGTAAGATACCACAACTTGCCGGCCAAGCTCTACATTGTTGAGCCATTCATTGTGAAATGTTTTTCGCTCAGGGGAAGAGCTTTCAGCTTCCAGAAAAAATACTTCCGACGGGTGCTGAGGCGAGCTGGCTACAAAAGCAATATCCCCATTATTTGCCACGCTGAACGAACTTATTGCGTGCTCATCTGCCCGCAGCTGAATATTTTTGTTTGATCCGTTCATTTCGATAGTGCCAAGCACGGAAGAGGTGCTTTCACTTGCAAGGAACTGCAGTTCATAATCGCCCGACCAGCGAATCTGCTCATATTTTCCTTCAAAATCTTCATCGATAATCTGTGGAACTCCGCCTCGGGCAGAAACAATAAGAATTCGCCCATCAATAGGGTCGTTGATATTGGCAGCTGCCCTTAGTGCAAGGCGCTGACCATCGGGGCTCCAGGTAATCTGGCCAAGTTTTCCGCGATTGTTGATCTCAGCGGTTATTTCACGGGTTCTGTAATCAACAATAAATACCTGCTGTGCCATAAAAGAGTCATCAACTCCCGGAGTGGGCGCCGCAGAAACAGCAAGCTGACTGCCATCAGGGCTCCATTCAATCATATAAATAGAACCATCTACCTGCATTCTGTGCGGTTCGTGATTTTCACGGGCTACGTTGGTGATATACCCTTTTCTGTTGGCCTGGTTTTCTTCAAACACTTCTGCCTGATAGGGCAGCGGTGATGATGAGCGCTCAGCCTCTTCAAATGCTGTGAAAGCGATGTGATTGCCATCGCTATGCCAGGTATAGGAGAGGATGTTTCGCGCAAAACTGAATATTTTTTTTGCCTCACCGCCATGCAGAGGCACTTCATAAAGTGATCGGGTTGCATCTCCCGGACGCTGAGTTAGAAATGAAACACTTCTTGTGCCGGGCCGGAATTGTATGGAGGCAACTGAACCGGTAGTGTAATAGGCCGTTCTGGTGCCTTCCTGCACATCAAAAATATACAGGTGATTCTGATTGGGGGCATTCTCTTCAAAAGGATCTGCAGGCACACTTACTGTAAAAGCAATATGGTTGCCATCATCAGAAATTACAGCGCCGCTTACGGCGTTCATTTCTGCAATGTGCAGAGGAGTAACACCCTGCTGTGCAATTGCGGCAGTAATTAAATGCATGGATATGAGCAACACCGAAAAAGCCGTTCGGTAGATTACCTTTATCTCATTCGAAAAAACAGAGCTTCTTGTCATAACTGGTTTGTTTTGATTGATGTTAGTTTTTGTTTTATCCATGAAATATAAGAAAGTGCAGTAAAGATCATTGAACTATTGTTACGTAAACAGTAATGTCTCATAAGCAGATTATGTATCGAAAAGGCAGGTGTTTTTATTGTTCTATACAGCCGTAGATCTTACGGTTATGCAAAAAAGAGGTTTTTTCATGCGGCCAAAATCAAATCCGTAATAATTCGTTAATCGCACTATATTATTTATGCAGTACTTTTCATCAAAAAGATGAAGATAAATCTCAAAAAAATCAGAAAGACATGAGTAACAAAAGATTCAGCAGACGTGATTTCCTAAAAACCGGAGCACTTTCAGGACTGGCGGCCGGGAGCAGCGCGCTTGGGTTTGCACCCAGAAAAGCCGAAAGAAAATCGAGCTACGGTGACGCAAAAAATGTAATTTTTTTGGTGGTTGATGGGATGAGTTCGGGTACGTTGGGGCTTGCAGATCTTGTTAAGCAGGCCCAATATGGAGATAAAACCCACTGGATCAAACTTTATGAGTCAGACAGGGAGCACCATCGTGGTTTGATGGATATGGCATCACTAAACTCTGTGGTTACGGGCTCTGCATCGGCAGCATCATCCTGGGGCAGTGGCCATCGAATAAATAACGGAGCCGTGAACTGGGGACCCAACGGAGAACAGTACAAAACCATCTGTGAAATTTTCCGGGATGCAGGAAAAGCAACCGGGCTTGTAACAACAACTCGTCTTACGCACGCAACGCCATCCGGTTTTGGAATTAATATGCCCAATCGTGGAATGGAAGACGAAATAGCCGTGCAGTACTCAGAAAGAGATTACGATGTGCTGATGGGTGGTGGTGATAGTCACTTCTCACCGGAAAAGCGATCGGACAGAAAAGATGTATACGGTGAATTTTCTCAAAAGGGTTATTCAGTTGTAAAAACGAGAAGAGAGCTGCGCCGGGCTTCGGACAGAGGCAAACTACTGGGAATTTTTAGTGATTCACACCTTCCCTACACCGTTGATCATAATACATTACGGGAACTGCAGCGTGATGTACCCACACTCGCCGAAATGACACAGGAAGCACTCAATCGGCTTGAAAGAAATCCAAATGGTTTTATCCTCCAGGTTGAAGGGGGGCGGGTAGATCATGCAGCGCACGGCAACTGTCCATCAGGATTGGTTTATGATCAAATTGCATTTGATGAAGCCATAAAAACAGTGATGGATTTTACAGACAGCCGGGATGATACACTGGTTATACTCACAACAGATCACGGAAATGCCAACCCCGGATTGAGCGGGCTTGGAAGCGGGTACGGCGATTCTCCGCATATGCTTGCAACGCTGCATGATTACAAACACAGCTTCGAATGGATGTATGGAGAAATTGACTTTCACTGGTCAGACGATGCCATTGGTGATCATATAACGGTGAACAGGATAAGAGAAGTAATTGAGTATGCCACGAATACAAAAATTATGGAAGATGAAGCCATCATGGCATTTCAGGCGTTCAAAGGTGAGTTTCGTGCACCCTTCAGAAACAGGCAGGGACCGGCCGGTGTGCTGTCCGGTATTTTAGCTAACTACAATGGCCTTTACTTTATCAGTACCAGCCACACGGCTGATTATGTTGAAATTGCGGCCTGGGGACCGGGAAGCGATCGAATCCCAACGTTTGTACGGAACACAGCCTTGTTCGATTTGATGGTTGATATGGCCGATGTTCGTGATTATGCAGAATAGACCGGCAAAATAATTGAAATTTTCAGGTGGTCGTGAGATCTATCTGAAAATTTCAATCTATATCTTCGAAGAGAGAAACCACCGTGTAAGTTGAGATGGCACAAATAAGCGAGAGTAAATAGGCCCACTCCAGCTCGAAGAGGAAGGTTGCAGAGAGCCAAACACTCATAGCCACAATTAGTGTTAACGAAGCAGCTCTTTTGCCTCCCATTTTTGTGAACAGGCCAAATACCACAATGGTAAAGATGCCGGCTGTACCAAATGCAGCGGCATCCACCACCAGATTGTAAACACCCTCTGCGTTGGTTGCGATGAACCAGGCCACGATACCGAAAATAAAAACAAAGAATCTCGCCCATCCTACTTTATTGCGCTCCGGCATATCAGGTTTACTTTTTACCAAAATGTTGTGCGATATAAGCGATGAAGCTACAAGCAGGGCCGAGTCAACTGTTGACAGAATTGCCGATACAAGAGCACCTGCAAAAATGATATAGAGTACGGTTGGCATGTAAGCCTGAGCCATAAGCGGAATAATCTGCTCGGAGTCTTCAAGACCGGGCATAAGGTGAAGGCCAACAAGCCCGATGAATGCGGGAATCAACCCAAAACCGAGATACATTGAACCCGCTGCGATAGATGAACGCTGTGCAACTTTTGGAGATCGTGTGGCAATTACACGGGCAACCAACTCTTGTGCTACTACAGAACCACAGAGCGGAATTGCCCAAATATCTATCCTTTCGAGAAGAGGAGTGCCCTGCGGCTGCCGAAGGGTGAGCCTGTCGGGATCAATGGAATTCCAGACACCTGCAATATCCGGCGTGTTAAAAATTACAAGAAAGAAGAGTGCGATTAGTCCGATAATTAAAATGGCTCCCTGAATCAAGTCTGTATAGGCTACGGCAAGCAACCCGCCTAAAATTGTATATACAATTACTATGGTTGCAGCGATGGCTATGGCAACTTCAAGTTCAAGGGAAGAGGAGGCCGTTAGCACCTGGCCAAACGCGCGAATTTGAGCAGCAGCCCACATTAGTGTAGAGGGCACCATCATAAACACAGCAATTTTTTCAACCCCGGATGAATATCGTTGTCTGAATAGGTCGGCAAGTGTGGTAAGCTTACGCTTCCATAAAGGGATAGCAAAAACAAGGCCCATTAGGATCAGGCAAAGCCCAAAACCAAAAGGATCGGCTGTACCCCCGGCAAGGCCGCCTGAATAGATGGCACCGGAAGACCCAACGACGCTTTCTGCGCCAAACCATGTAGCGAAAATGGTAAAGGTGCCAAGTATGTACCCCAGTTTACGCCCTGCAAGCAGATAATCTTTTTCCGTTTTAATAAAACGGGAAACCCACCAGCCAATACCAAGCTGGATAGACATATAGATCAGAATACCAATGAGCAGCCAGGTCATGTAGTATCGGATGTGAGTGATGGGTTGAGGTCACCCATTATAATAAAAAAGTGGATTTAAGGGGGGATGAAAAAAAAAGGATTGAGCTACAAAAAAGTCCGTTTCATTTTTCTGTGCTAAAACTGAGCTTTAACTGTCTCGCTGAACGGAGCTGTTTAAAAATCGTGAAAAACCTACCACATCCTGGTAGCCGCGCCGCCTGTCTAAAACATTACCTTCACCATCCATAATTACAACAAAGGGATATGCTGTAACTCCCATTCGTGATGCAAAATCGCGCTCTCGCATCTCTTCACCTAAAAAAGTAACCATCTGCTCGGAGTGCCCATTAATCTTTACGGGGTAAAAATCGCGGTCAAGAATAGTTCTGATTGTTGGTGAGGGATACACTTCCCTGTCCATAGCCCGGCAAAACTGGCAGCCAACCTCAAAAATGTCAATCATCACAAGCCGGTCATTTTCTGAAGCTTGTTGAATAGCTTCGTTCAGCGGCATCCATTCAGGTGCATTTTCTATCTCTTCAGGCAAAATCTGGCTAAAAGAGAAAAAGGCAAAAATTCCAATAAATATGGTGATTATTAATCCGATGATAACTTTTCTATTCATTAAAGCAACTACGTAACTGGTTTTTGTTCAGTTTAAAATATACAAAGAAATGCGTGTTCGATACACAGCTACTAAACGAGAAAACAGATCTGATCTTACAATGAATTTTACCGCTACCTGTAAAAGGAAACGAACAAGAAATGAAGTGGATTGGCCAGATCAATTCATTTTCAATTTTTTAAACAAATCAAGCCACCATTTAAAACCTTTAACATTAAAGCAGGAATGATAATAGTGTTTTTATGTTATCCTTAACTCTACAATCAAGTAATAATATATATGAAAC
>REDS01000203.1 GCA_007693395.1 Balneolaceae bacterium
AAATGATGAAGATGAGGTTTGAGAAAGGGCTCAATTTGCTCAAGGAGTTCTTTTTTTTCCTGATCGGTTGGTTCAGTTCTGCTCATTCTATTTTTGAAATTCCGGTTAGGTGATTACTGATGCCTTCGCAGGTGTATCATCATGAAATGTGACGAGGGGAAATGTAACCCCAATTATTGTTGAAATCAGATAGAACTCAATCAGAAGGACTTCTTCCCACACTAATCCATATCCAAACTCATTTGAGCCATTTTTTCACCCATTTGTGCAGCCGGTACAGAAACCGGTTCTCCACCTGCTTCCTGAATAAGTCTGTCTTCGCGCTCATTTTGAGTAAGTACTCGTATGGATTGTTTGAAATTTTTACTTCGAAGTTGCTTTACAATAAAAACCTTGGTTGATATATCACCCGACATAGCAATAAGAATGGTTTTAATCTTTGGCATTTCAAGTTCTTCCCAGAAAAAAGCATCTTGAGCATCTGCATAGAGTACCCTGCACCCTTCATTCATAACAGCTTTAACACGGTCCGGATCGATATCAATACCAACAGCAGCCTGATTTTTATCACGGAAAAATTTTAAGGCCGATGTGCCGGTTTTTCCGAGCCCTATAACTAGATATTGAGCAGCACCAAGAGACATCGGTTGGTGATCAGGGTGTTTAACTTTACGCTCAAATTTTCTGAAGAAAACATTGTATCGCTTCCAAATGGTATCCTCATACCGTACCAAAATGGAATTAATTATATATGATATAGCTGTAAGAAGGCCAAGAATAACAATAATTTCAGAAGGAATGATACCTGCTGATGCAGCAACAGCTCCGGCAATTAACGTAAATTCGCTATACGCAGTCAGTGTTACTGTAGATAGGAAGGCAGTACGTGCACGAAGTTTGAAGGCCAAAAACAGGCCAAAAAAGAGAGCAGCTTTCAATGGTAAAAGTAAAAGCAGAATTCCAATAAAATAGAATCCATCTATATTGGGTAAACCACCAAGCCCTATTTCAAGAAAAAAGCCAACAAGAAATGCCTCTTTTATTCCCCAAATCTTTTTTTCAAGCTGATCTGCTTTATCATCATTCACAAGCAGCATACCCATTACAAGGGCACCAAGTTCACCGCTCAAGTTAACAATCTCAAAAAGTGCACTTCCTCCTACCGCGAGGGAGAGCGCCATTAAAAGCAACAGTTCTTCGCGTTCAACGATGTAGAGCAGTTTAGATAACAACGGCCGGAAAAAAGGTAGTAATAACAGTAATAGAGCCCATGGAGATGGAACACCACCGCCAGCGTATGCAATGATGGCAATGGCTACCAGATCCTGAACAATAAGTATGCCAATGGAAAGCCGGCCGTAATAAGAACCAAGTTCATTTCGGGTTTCAAGCCCTTTTGCAGCCAGTACAGTACTCGAGAAACCGAGTGTAAGTGCAACCAGAATTGCTGCTTCAGTACTTAACCCAAAATAGATGCTAATGGGAATAAAAATTACTGAAGAGATCATTAAATGTATTAATCCCACTCCCAAAACTTCCTTTTGCAAAATATTTTTCAGACTGATGTGCAGGCCAACAGTGAAAAGAAGAAATATTACACCTAAATGAGCTATTTCATGAAGCATATACCCGGGCTCATAAGAAGTAAATGATAAACCAAGACCGGCAAGCAAAAATCCAACAAGAGGAGGAATGTGAAATCGATTTAATAAAAGTCCTAAAAGAAAAGCCAGCCCAATCCAGACAATATCCATAAACAGTATAAAATTAATTTAAAACAGAGTTAGCTAACACGAAGTTAAAGTACAATGATTTTATGACTCACTAAAAAAATATCAGAACTTGTTTAGTAAGAATCGGATGGATTTTGAATTACTTTTCACTATTTACTTATTGGATGAACTATAATTTTCGATTATAAAGCATTGCAAGCAGAATGTCAGAAAAAATAAGAATTGGAATAGCAGGACTTGGAAATATTGCCGCAACCCACGCGCGTGCCATTCAGGCTTTACCAAATGCAGAGCTTCACTCCGCGTTTAGCCGCAGTGATGAAAACCGGTCTCAATTTAGAAATGAGTTTGAAGTGCCGGACTTTTCTGATGTCCATGAATTTCTTACTCAACCTGAATTGGATGCGGTAGCCATTTGCACCCCAACCGGAACCCACCTGGAACTTGGCAGGCTGGCGGCCAAGGCCGGCAAACATCTCATCATTGAAAAACCAATAGAAATAACCGTTGAGCGGGGCAGGGAACTGATTCAAATTTGTGGAGAGAGCGACGTACAACTTGCCGTGATCTATCAAAACAGGTTTTCGGATGAAGTATTGAAGATGAAAGAAGCTCTTGATTCAGGCAAAATCGGGAAACCTGTTTTAATTCGCGGAGCTGTTAAATGGTATCGCGATCAGAATTATTATTCCGGTTCAGCCTGGCGCGGAACTTTCAAACTGGATGGCGGTGGGGCAGTGATAAATCAATCGATCCACACCATCGATCTTATTCAGTGGCTTTTTGGTGATGTGATCTCTGTTTCTGCTTTCAATGCAACACTCACTCATAAAGGCATAGAAGCGGAGGACAATGCAGTGGCTGTTTTTAAATTTAAGAGCGGCGCTCTTGGAGTGTTTGAAGCATCCACTTCTGTTAGTCCCGCACAGCCGCGTTCCATTGAAATAAATGGAGAAAGGGGAACAGCTAAACTCATTGGTGATCAGTTTTCCTTGTCGTATACTAAAGACTCAGGCCCTACCGCAGCAGCAGAATCTGCCGGAGCAGATAGCCCCCTGGCAAGTCTCGCCCAAGAGAACCACCGCCGGCAGTATGCTCAGATTGTGAATGCAATTATTATGGGAGATGAACCGATCGTGAACGGGCATGACAGCCTTAAATCTCTTGCCATCGTGGAGGCGATATACAAATCTGCGAAAGAAAAAAGAGTTGTAATACCAGTTTTAACAAAAGATTAGTTTTTGATTATGATAAAATGCCCCGAAAATTATAGATTGCAGAATGAGCAAAACGGTGCATCATAGCTATTACTCCATGGGAACCCGGTTTCATCTGATGCTGCCGGGTGTGGATGAGGATTACGGTTTCAGAATATTTCAAAAAGTGAAAAATGAACTGAACCGTGTGGAAAAAAAACTGAGCCGGTTTCTGCCACAGAGTGATATTTACCGGTTAAACATTGCAGCAAAACGCCACAGTGCAAAAGTGGATGCTGAACTGTTTGATATCCTGAAAGCGTGTAAACTCTGCCACGAAATAACAGGCGGGGCATTTGATCCTACATTACGTCCGCTGTATGAATATCAGCAAAAAATGGTTGGAGCTTTTGTGCCGGATGAGCTCTTCTACGATCTGAAAGATAAGCTCGGTTTCGAAAAGGTGCAGCTCGATGAAGATAACAGTGTAGTTCGATTTGGCAGCCATATGCTCGAAATAGATCTGGGCGGCTTCGGAAAAGGATATGCACTGGAAAAAGTTAAAAATATCCTGGAAAACAGCTCTCTAAAGAGTGCATTTGTAAGTTTTGGGGAGAGTTCCGTGTTGGCTTTTGGCAATCATCCGGCCGGCGGGCCCTGGAAAATCGGAATGAATAACTATCTGAAGCCGGGGAAAACGGTTACTGAGTTTGAAGTTTCAGGAGGGTCGGTATCAACAAGCAGTAATTTTTATCTGAGTGATGACGGCCGGCTCGAAAATCATTCACATATCATCAATCCGAAAACCGGAGAAATCGATTCGAATCAGGTAGCTGTAAGTGTATCGGCCCGCTCACCACTGCTTGCAGAGATGCTCTCAACCGCTTTTTTATCGATGAGTGATGATGAGATCGAAGATGTAGTGAATCAATATGATGAAGTTTCAGCTGCAAAAGCCGATTATAGCAGCGGATCACCGGTTATTACCCGGTACGAAAAAATTGAAATTGCTGAAGATATTTCAGTTTAAAACAATCTATAAGAATTAGAAAAGCTATGTATCTCAACCGAAAAAAGTTTCTTGAAATGACTGCCGCAATGGCCGGTTCTACCGTAATGGCCTCGGCCATGCCCTGGTTCTCCGTGTTTAATAATCCTGCACCGTTTGGAATGGGTGCTTCAGACCGGGTCCGGGTTGGGGTAATTGGAGTTGGGTCCCGCGGGCTCACCCTTTTATACAATCTTCTAGAGCTGAAAAACAGAATGAACCTGGAGATTGCCGCTGTTTGCGATAACTATGAACCGCACTACGAGCGTGCAAAAGAGGTGATGAACGGTGATGTTGCAGCATACAAAGATTTCCGGGAGATGATTGAAAAGACCGAGCTTGATGCCGTGGTAATTGCAACGCCACTGCACGAACATGCTCATCAAACCATTGAATGCATGAGGGCAGGCATTCACGTATTCTGCGAAAAAGCGATGGCACGTACGCTGGATGATGTGAAGGAGATGTATGATGCTCACCTCGAAACCGAAAAAATTATGCTGATTGGTCATCAGCGGCTGTTTAACCCTGTCTATCTGCAGGCGATGGAGAAAATTGAACGTGGAGATATCGGACCGATTACCATGCTTCGGGGCTGGTGGCACCGGAACACTCCATGGGTTTTTTATGATGACACAGGCGGGCGCGGAACAGCGCTTGATCGTCAACGAAACTGGCGTTTTTATGATGAATATTCGGCCGGTATGCTCACAGAGCTTGGTTCACACCATTTTCAGGTGGCCAACTGGGTACTGGGTGAAGTTCCCGTTTCGGTTATGGGAGCAGGAAGCATCAACCATTTTGATGATGGCCGTGAAGTATACGACAATTTCGGCCTGATTTTTAAATATCCCAATGGAGTCCACTTTACCTACGATTGCATCACAAGTAATAAGCATAACGGTATGCAGGTGCAGGTTCTTGGAAACGATGGTACCATTGAGCTGGAATCGAATATGTGGTTTGAGGAATTTCCCGCTGAACCACCGGCTGTTCAGCAGTTAATTGATGATATCACCGATGATGAAAATGCAACGATACCCATCGGCGGGGCAACATGGATACCAAATGCCCCCATTCGACTGGGAGGCCGGTACATCTCTCCCGACTATGAACTGAACGATACACTGCTCTATATGGAGGGGTTTCTCAATTTTGTTCGAAAGGGTTCTGCACCTGAAAAACTGACTATTGAAGGATATAACGCCTCAATCTGGACACTACTCGCCGAAGAGGCTGCAAAAACCGGTAAAGAGGTTAAAGCTCCTGACCGGTATATCCTCTGAAAATTTTATCCGTAATCAATCACATAAACGCTCATGTCAGATTTAAGAAATTACTCCCGTAAAGATTTTATCAAAACCACAGGGGCACTTGCCGGCGGGGCAGTTTTGGCCAGTCCATACATGGGCAAAGCTGCCAATCTGTTTCGTGAAAAGCGAAAGATGGCGTTGGTGGGGACAGGTGTGCGGGGTATCAGCATGTTTGGCAGAAGAGTGCG
>REDS01000204.1 GCA_007693395.1 Balneolaceae bacterium
AAAAATCTTCAAAATATTAATTAAAACGAAAACGAGAAGTTTCTAGTAGTCCCCAACTTGAAGAACACATGACATTCCAGCATGTGGATAAATTGAATTTACAAACATATCCCACACAGCTTCTGAATACTCGCCATTTTGATAAGCCTGGTTTGCAGATGCTACGCAATTTTCAGCTAGATCAGCGCAAGCTTGCAAGTCTGGGTTAAAAGCACTCGAGTTAACTCCAACAACTGAAAAATGCAACCATTAATACTTTCTTTAGAAATTTCATATATATCATTGTTTTATTAAAATTTGAAAAGTTAATTACTAAACCTCTGGAGATTAATGTACCCCCCATTTTTTAGATTCAATTCAAATAGTGTATTATTTTACAATTACATACTTAATATTAGTCAGGTTGTAAATAAATTATTTGTACAACATTGAGCTGTTGATAGATTTGGCTCTATTTCTCTGATCTCGTAAAAAAGAACCCCTGAAGATCAGAATGTTTGAAATTAATCTTGACTTCGTTCTATAATTGCCATTCAATCCTGATTAATCCGCCCAAGCCTCTGCATCGCTGAAGACTTCAGCAAATTCAAGATGCTCACCATTTTTACTGATGGTGGCCTCGTATTCAATGCCCTGGGAATCGTCTTCGCGTTTGATGAGCTGTTTTGCAAGCTGATTTACGATTTGAGTCTGGATAACCCGTTTCAGCGGACGAGCCCCATATACAGGATCGTAACCGCGAACAGCAAGCCAGTCTTTCACATTGTCAGGAATAGAAACAGCCACTTTGTTCTTTCTGAGCATCCTGTCAACCCGCTGAAGCTGAATGTCCACAATCTGCCGAATGTGTCGCTGATCAAGCGGATGGAATATCACCACATCATCAATTCGGTTCAGAAACTCAGGACGGATGGTTCGCCGCAACTGTTCGAGCAGCTGATCCTGAAGTTTTCTGTACGTTGTATCATCCATCTCACCTCCACTCTTCTCAATCTGCTCAGAAATGATGTGCGAACCGATGTTGCTGGTCATGATGATTATGGTATTGGTGAAATCGACCGTTACGCCTTTGTTGTCAGTCAGACGGCCATCATCCAGAACCTGTAACAAAATATTGAATGCATCCGGATGTGCTTTCTCGATCTCATCGAGCAGTACTACAGAATACGGTTTTCTTCGAACCGCTTCAGTAAGCTGGCCGCCTTCATCGTAACCCACATAACCCGGAGGCGCACCGATGAGGCGGCTCACGCTGTGCTTTTCCATGTATTCGCTCATGTCGATACGAATCATCGCATCCTGATCATTGAATAAAAAATCGGCCAGAGAACGCGCCAGCTCGGTTTTACCCACACCGGTTGACCCCAGGAACATGAATGATCCGATCGGCCGGTTTTCATCCTGAAGGCCGGCACGTGCACGCCGAACTGCATCAGAAACAGCTTCAATTGCCTGGTCCTGCCCGATTACTCGTTTGTGAAGTTCATCCTCCAAAAGCAGAAGTTTTTGCCTTTCACTCGATAGCATTTTTGTAACCGGAATTCCGGTCCATCTTGAAACAATATCCGCAATCTCTTCGGCCTCAACCTGCTCCTTCAGTAACGACCTCCCCTGCTGAATTTCGTCCAGCTCAGCCTTTGTGCTTTCAAGATCTTTTTCAAGCTGTGTGATGGTTCCATAGCGAAGTTCTGCTACTTTTTCATAATGCCCTTCACGCTCAGCTTTATCGGCTTGATTTCGGGCCGTTTCAATGGCCTGTTTCATCTCACGTGTTTTCTGAATGAGTCCTTTTTCGAGATCCCACTGAGCTCGCATCGATTTACGTTTTTCCTCAAGATTTGCCAGATCTTTTTCATTTGATTTGAGCTTAGCATCATCATTTTCACGCTTCAGAGCCTCTCGTTCAATTTCAAGCTGCCGGATTTGCCGCTCGATACTGTCGAGCTCTTCCGGCATGGAATCGATCTGAAGTCTCAGGCGCGACGCAGCTTCATCAATCAGGTCGATCGCTTTATCGGGCAGAAAACGATCAGAAATATAGCGGTGTGATAGTTCGGCTGCAGCTACAATGGCTGCATCAGTGATACGAACTCCATGATGAACTTCATACCTCTCCTGCAATCCACGAAGGATGGAAACTGTATCTTCAATTGAAGGTTCACCCACAAAAACAGTTTGGAGACGGCGCTCAAGCGCTTTGTCTTTTTCAATGTATTTTCGGTACTCGGTGAGTGTGGTTGCACCAATCGCATGCAGCTCTCCTCTTGCCAGCGACGGTTTCAGGATGTTGGCGGCGTCCATGGAACCTTCGGTAGCTCCAGCCCCAACAAGTGTATGAATCTCATCAATAAAGAGAATCAGTTCTCCATCGGAATCCATTACCTCTTTCACCACAGCTTTGAGACGCTCCTCGAACTCGCCCCGGAATTTGGTGCCTGCCACAAGTGCACCCATATCAAGTGCTACAACCTGCTTGGTTTTAAGCCCTTCAGGCACATCACCCCGAACAATTCGCAGGGCAAGGCCTTCAGCAATCGCAGTTTTACCTACGCCCGGTTCACCAATCAGAACAGGGTTATTTTTGGTTCGCCGTGAGAGGATCTGCATTACGCGGCGAATCTCCTGATCACGCCCGATTACAGGATCAAGCTTGTTCCTCTCGGCCAGTTCATTGAGATTTCGCGCATATTTTTTAAGGGCTTCGTAGCGACTTTCCGCGTTGGGATCATCCACTTTTTGTGATCCCCGAACCTCTTTCAGAACTTTCAACAGCTGATCCCTTTTAACTCCAAGATCTTTCAGTATGGAGCCTGCCTCAGACGGTACCTTCAGAACTCCCAGTAAAATATGTTCTGAGCTGATGTATTCATCACCCAGATCATCAGCCTCTTTCTGTGCCTGATCAAACAACGCTTTCGAATTGTTTGACAAGTACTGACCTGAAACGGATGCGCCTTTCACAACCGGGAATTTGCTGATGGTCTGATCCAGCTTTTCAAGAAGTCCTGGTAGTGAGACCCCAACTTTTTTGAGAACGTTGATGGTTACATTATCCGAATCACTCAACAGAGCCTTCAACACATGAGCAGGCTCAACAGCCTGATGGTTACTGTTTTGAGCAAGTTCCAGCGCCTTTTGCACGGCTTCCTGTGCCTTTATCGTAAATTTGTTAAAATTCATTGTAATCAGATTAAATGTTGTCTCTTTTTCATTCTGTAAGTACCAAAATCATTCCCAAAATAAAGATATGCCGTTATTGCAGATCAAAACTGACTCTTCTATAATATCTGCACTTTTGCTCTAAATCGTGGCAGAACTATGCCGAAATTGAAGCTGAAAACAGAAGAGTGGCAGAATCCGGAGAGTCTTTGATCGATTATCTCTGCTCAATTCTTTTTTAATTCTCGTGATACTTTGATAAAATCAGGCAAAACCAATGTAAAAACACATACCCACTTCATCATGCTCAAATTTCAACATACTCTACTGCTGTTCACTCTGTTATTTATTCTGATTTCTTGCAGCTCCGTTTCCGATCAGGCTGATTATATCATAACAGGAAACAACATCTGGACCGGTGCAGAAAACAGTCCGACAGTTGAAGCAATTGCTGTGAAAGGTGACAGAATTTTAGCTGCAGGTACCATTAATGAGATCGATTTTTTCCGGGGAAACAATACACATGTGATACAAGCGGGCGATGGTTTGGTAATACCGGGTTTTATTGACAATCACACCCATTTTAACCGCGCCGGCGAATTACTGATGGGAATCAATCTGCTTGATGTTTCCGATTCGGAGTTGTTAAGAGAACGGGTTGCGGAAACCAGCGAGCGCCTGCCCGATGGCATGTGGATGACCGGCGGAATGTGGGGAGCTTACGAACAGTGGGCCATGGGCGATACCGGCAGCGAACGGGCAGAAAATGAACTCTGGAAACCACATCAGAATGATATCAACGATCTTACACCGGAAACTCCCGTTTTACTCCACCGATGGGACCGCGAAATGTACCTCGCCAATAAAGTTGTTTTGAATCTTGCCAATATCGAATGCGGTCAGGTAGGTGTTGAGTGTGAAAATGATGAGCCTACAGGAATTTTGTACCCTGCTGCGGCTCAGAAAGCGTTGGATATGATTCCATCACACACCCTTGAACAGAGAATTGCAGAAGCGCATCTTGCACTGGAGCGGCTTGCACAGCATGGTGTAACAACCATTCACGATATTACCGGACCGGAACAGATGAGGGTTTTCCAGGAACTTCACAGGCGTGGAGAACTGACCACCCGAATAAACGCCCGCCCCACTCTGGATAAATGGGAGCAGCTTGCCGAAGTGGGTATTGAGCATGGTTATGGTGACGAATGGCTTCGAATTGGTGGTTTAAAAGGCTTTGTGGATGGCATTATGGGTAATTCCAGTGCGCGTTTTTATGAGCCTTACCTCACTACAGGTGAAGTGGGAATATGGCGACCGATGATGTATCCTCCCGGAAACATGAAAGAGTTGATTGTTAATGCCGATGCCCATGGTTTGTGGCCTCATGTACATGCGATTGGAGATCAGGCTGTGGATTCCCTTCTCACCCTTTTTGAGCACGCCGTTGAAGTGAATGGCGAGCGTGAGAGGCGATTTAGAATGATACACACCCAGGTGCTGAGGAATGGAGATGTGGCTGATCGTCTTGCCGATATGAATATTATCGCTGAAATGCAGCCCTATCACGCCATTGACGATATGCGCTGGATGGAAGAACGGATTGGTGAACGTTCAAGGTGGGCTTACGCCTTCAAAACTCTGCATGATGCCGGAGTTATGCTCTCTTTTGGCAGCGACTGGCCGGGAACCAATGCATCGTGGTATCCTGCAAGTGCGATTCAGGGAATTTATGCAGCTGTAACCCGCCAAACTCTCGATGGCCAACCTGATGGAGGCTGGTTTCCCGAAGAACGAATCGATGTGGAAACAGCTCTGCGTGCCTATACGGTTAATAATGCGTATGCAGCCGGTGAGGAAGATTTTAAGGGAACTCTCGAACCCGGAAAAGTTGCCGATATTGTCATTTTATCGGAGAACCTCTTCGATATCGACCCGACTGAGATTAAAGATGTACATGTTCTCTACACCTTTACCGGAGGTAAATTGGTTCACCGGCATGAAGAATCTGAATAGCGAGTTAAAAACCTATGTGCAGGCCCAGTTTGAAGTACAACAGATCCGTTTCTGACCGGCTCACATCATACGTAACATCGCCGTTACTGATTTGAATGGAGCCTGATTGCAGATATTCCGCTTCCCGCCCGAGCATATACCTGCCCTGCAGATTGATGTAAAATGAGGCAGGCACAGTCTCTTCTCCCTGATCGTTTATACCGGAACTTCGGTATACCCTGATCTGCAGCCCGCCGCCAAAACCGTAACTCATAGCTACATCTTCAAAGTTTGTATCGCGAAGGCGTTCGC
>REDS01000205.1 GCA_007693395.1 Balneolaceae bacterium
CGGGAATTCACCGCCTTGACTTTTTGCTCCTTTTGGGTCAAGCCAAAAGGAGAGGGTTGATGTAGCACATCTCCATACGTGTGAATGGACTATTCAATCAAAAAAAAACATTCCTGAATAGGTGTCCCGATGCGGAAGACAGGACCTGATCTACTGCTTCACCCATTTTAGCAGATCTTTGAAACCTGCCGTACTTCCGTAGCTTAAGATTCCCACTTTATAGATTTTCGCGCTCAGCCACATCGTGCCTGCAAAGGTAATAAGCATCAGCAATATGGCAACACTGATTTGCCAGAGCGGTACTTCAGTAATGGCGATGCGAGTTATCATCAGAATTGGTGAGAAGAACGGAATCATAGAACTTACAACGGAGAGAACACTGTCTGGGCTTCTCCATGTGTGGAGCATTATGAAATAAGCTATCATTATCGGAGCTGTAATGGGCAGCATCAGCTGTTGTGTGTCTGTGTCTGAGTCGGCTGCCGACCCTATCGCCGCGAATAGCGAACTGTAGAGCAGATATCCCAGCAGAAAAAAGATAATGAAAAAGATAATCAGCGATGTTTCGATGGTTGGCATATCCAGAAAGAATGGCAGTTCAGCCTGAGCTGCAGCAAGATCGCCATCAAATTGCTGAGTTTGCTGATCCATGAGCGACATTGCCACCGGGCCTGCAATACTTGAGAGGCCCAAAAATGCAATGATCCAGATTCCAAATTGGGTTATGGCAAGTGCTCCAACACCCGCCATTTTTCCGGTTAGCAGTTCGATAGGTTTTACAGACGAAGCGATTACTTCAATGATCCGGTTGGTTTTTTCTTCAATTACGCCCCGGGTTATGTAGCCGCCATAGCTAAAGATGGCAACGAATATGATGATTCCCATCAGCATACCCACTACTGAGAAGAAGAGCGTATCATCATCCACATCTATGCCTTCGCGGGTTAGCCGCCGCGAATCCAGCCCAATGCGGGTGTCGAAAATAGCTTGTATCTCCGGGGATACTTCTGCACGTCGCAGCCTCTCTTCACGAATCACTTCACGAACATCAGATTGAACGGATGTAAGCAGCTGAATACCGCCGCTTCCGCTGTAAATGAGTTCAAGACTGCGATTTTCAGTGATGTTATCCTCAGTAATAATTATATATCCTGTAATCTGCTCCAGTTGAACCATCGCCCGAAGAGAATCTACAGGCAGCTCCGAATAATTGATATATCGGGCGGCATTCAGTTCTACCAGCGACTCTGCTACCTGACTTGTTTCATCAACTATTCCAATTTCGAACGATACGTCGCTTTCCCAAACACTGATAAATACCACGATTCCGATGAACGCCGCAAAACCAACAGGCACCAAAATTGTAGCCCAGATAAAGCCTTTACTCTTAACCCTGGTAATATATTCGCGCTGTAATACTAAAAATATTTGTCGCCAGTTCATGCTAAAAGCTCCTCTTTATTTTTGATGTTATCTTCGCCCACTGTAGAGATGAAAATTTCGTTTAATGACGGTTCAACAAGCTGGAACTTGTGAACTTCAGCATAGTCCATTGCTTTTTTGAGTATGTGCTGAGGGTTTAAATCGCCAAGTATCCTTATTTCGGCAAAATTTGTAGAGCGGTTGTTGATGCGCACATCTTCAAGTTCATCAAGAAAACGGGAATCGCCCTCGAACTCTATCAATACTGTGTTCTTTCCAAAATCTTTTTTTACCTGCCTCAGGTTTCCTTCCAGTACCATTTTTCCGTTGTTGAATAAGCAGATATCATCACACATCTGTTCAACTTGTTCCATTCGGTGTGTAGAGAAAAGTACCGTTTTGCCATTTTCCCGAAGCTCTATGATAATCTGTTTTAACAATTCGCTATTTATTGGGTCGAGGCCGCTGAATGGCTCATCAAATATGTAAATATCGGGATCGTGTACTATGGTGGCAATAAACTGAATTTTCTGGCTCATCCCTTTTGAGAGCTCTCCAACTGTCTTGGAGTGCCAGTCAAACGCCCCGAATCGGTTCAGCCAGTATTTAATCTGCTCTTTAGCTTTATTCTTACTCATCCCCTTAAGTTGTGAAAGATAGATAAGCTGTTCGCCTACCTTCATCTTTTTGTACAGTCCACGCTCTTCAGGCATGTAGCCAATCATCTTTTGTGTTTTAGCACTGACCGGCAGGCCGTTTATAGTTATGGTGCCTTCATCCTGCGGAATGATGTAATTTATCATTCGGATTGTTGTGGTTTTTCCGGCACCGTTAGGGCCAAGAAGGCCGGTAATGCGTCCTTTCTCAACATTAAACGTTACATTCTGTACGGCTTTTGTTTTACCAAAATGTTTGGAAAGATGTTTAACAATAATTGTACTCATGAATTTGTACTGATAAGGTTGTTAGCAATAAAGCAGTAATTCGACGGAGAAGGGTAAGGAATCCCTGATCTTTTCAAAAGTATTAACATAAAAGTTTTTTAAGATGAAGTACCTATTTAATACTTTAACTTATAGTTATGTTATTATACGATCATTGCAGAATACCTGTTCTTTTTATTAATTCAGAACGTACTGCCTGATGCAGTTACGTTTCATAAATAACATTGTTTCAAGATAACAGATGAAAATAGTTCACATTACGGCTGAATGCTATCCGGTTGCAAAAGCGGGTGGCTTGGGGGATGTGGCCGGAGCATTACCAAAATATTTAAACATGGCGGGCGATGAAGCCTCCGTTATTCTACCGCACTACCATAACAAATGGCTACAGGATGCCGAGACAGAGTTACTCCACGAGGGAGATGCTCCTCTTGGCAGTACATCATTTTATTATCGCGTAAGCCGTTTGAAAAATCCACAACTTGGCTTTGAACTGATTCTTATAGACATTCCCGGGCGATTTGACAGGCCCGGAGTTTATCTGGATCCGTGGTCTGGTTACCCATACTGGGATGAGAAAGAGCGGTTTTTCAGTTTTCAGATCGCAGCGCTCGACTGGATTCAGGCTCAGGAAGAGAAACCTGATGTTATCCACAGCCACGACCATCATACATCGCTTGTGCCGTTTATGCTTACAAAGAGCCACAGGTATCAAAGTATGAAGTCTGTCCCAACCGTACTCACCATTCATAATGGCGAATATCAGGGCAGGTATGATATGGGCAGTTCATCGCTGCTACCGGAATTTGATTTCTACAATATGGGTATCCTCGATTGGGGTGGAGCTTTCAACTCGCTTGCTGCAGGTATTAAAACCGCCTGGAAAGTAACCACGGTATCGAAAGGATATCTTGGTGAACTGAAGGCTTATTGCCACGGGCTTGAGATACTGCTACAGCAGGAATCGCCTAAAACATCCGGTATTTTAAATGGCATTGATAATGAAGTGTGGGATCCTGCTACTGATAAATATCTTGCCGATAATTATTCGCAGCGAAATTACAAAGTAGGGAAGGGGGCCAACAAAGCTTTTCTCTGTGATCAATTCAATCTGGATCCGGAAAAACCACTTTTTTCATTTATTGGCCGCCTCGTACGCGAAAAAGGAGCCGATCTTATTCCTGACCTTATCAAAGAGTGCAAGGCACTGGGCGTAGAAGCATCCTTTTTGGTACTTGGCACAGGAGAACCCTATCTGCATGAAATATTTGAAGATTTACAGGATAATTACACCGGTTATTTCGATAGCAGGCTCGAGTACAATGAAGAGCTTGCACACAGAATTTATGCAGGATCCGATTATTTGCTAATGCCTTCGCGTGTGGAACCGTGCGGGCTTAACCAGCTCTACGCCATGCGATATGGAACAATACCTGTTGTGAGAAAGACCGGGGGACTCGCCGACACAGTGATCGATCGCAGAGAAGAAGATGGTTACGGTTTTGTGTTTGATAATTTTAATCTTGATGAAGCAATTACAGCCATAAAACGTGGTGTGGAATTATTCAGTAAAAAGCGGTTATTTGATGCAAACCGCAGATATGTCATGGATCTCGACTTTTCCTGGGTAAAAGCTGCAGAAAACTACAGAACGATGTATAAAACGATGAATTAAAAGAGGACTAATATCATGGAAGACTCAACAATTGCAATTATTTTAGGCGGTGGCAGGGGTACCCGTCTTGACCCATTAACACGGCACAGAAGTAAACCTGCTGTACCCGTTGCAGGAAAGTACAGGCTTGTAGACATTCCTATTTCAAACTGCCTGAATTCGCGCATAAGAAAAATATTTGTGCTTACCCAGTTTAACTCAGCCTCTCTGAACAGGCACATCAAAAATACCTACAATTTTGACCTCTTTTCGCACGGTTTTGTGGATATTCTTGCTGCTGAACAAACCCCAAATAGTCAGAGCTGGTTTCAAGGTACGGCTGATGCTGTAAGGCAGTCACTGCATCATATGTCGAATTACGATTACACACATGTACTCGTACTCTCAGGCGATCAGCTCTATCAGATGGATTACCGCAAGTTGCTTAAAGTTCACGAACGCGATAATGCAGACCTTACGGTAGCAACCATTCCGGTTAATGCAGTGGATGCCACCGGATTTGGGATCATGAAGACCAACGAAGACGGAACCATTGAGAGTTTTGTTGAAAAGCCGTCGAAAGAAGAGCTTTCAAACTGGTCATCAGAAGTTTCGGATGAAATGAAAGCGCAGGGCCGAAATTATCTTGCGTCGATGGGTATCTATGTGTTCAGCAAAGATATTTTACTGCGCTTGTTTAAAGAGAATCCGGATGCTACCGATTTTGGTAAAGAAATTATCCCCAAAGCAATAGAGGAAGGAAGCAAGGTTTCCAGCTATGCATTCAGCGGGTATTGGGAAGATATCGGAACGATCAGTTCTTTCTTTGAATCTAATCTTGAGTTATGTGAAACCGTGCCGGAGTTCAATCTTTATGATAATGAACAGATTATCTATACCCGGGCACGATATCTGCCGGCCTCGAAATTAACCGGTACCAACCTCGAACGCACGCTTATTGCTGAAGGCTGTATCATTGAAGCAAGCCGGATTGAACGGTCAGTGATCGGTATCCGGTCGCGAATTGGCAAAGGCACAACCATTGAATCAGCTATTGTGATGGGTAATGACCATTTTGCAACGCAGGAAGATTTCGACCTTCAGTCAAGCGATCGCCCGCTGATGGGTATTGGGCAGCGTTGTTACATCAGCAATGCAATCATCGACAAAAATGTGCGAATTGGTAATGATGTAAAGATTACCGGTGGATCTCACATGGAAGATGGTGAATATGAAAAGCATTCAGTTGTTGACGGTCTTGTGATAATCCAGAAGGGTACAACTATTCCTGATGGATACACGATCATTTAACCGTGATCAAAGGACAAAAAAAGCCGCTCTGATCATTCAGGGCGGCTTTTTTAATGGAAATGACTTTAAGGTAATCTTCACAGAATTCCCTTAAGTGTAACACCAATTTCAGCAGGGCTTTCTGC
>REDS01000096.1 GCA_007693395.1 Balneolaceae bacterium
GTATCGATTTTGAAGTGGACGATAGTAACGTTCCACCACCCAAACCGGTAGAGACCAACTTCACCGGTGAAGCGAACTACATCAGCAGCGAAGATGCCATTGAAAAAATGATGCTTGCTGAGGGGCTATCCGTAAACCTGTTTGCTTCGGAGGAGATGTTCCCCGAGCTGGTGAATCCCGTTCAGATGCAGGTAGATACGCAGGGTCGATTGTGGGTTGCCGCCTGGGCAACCTACCCCAAATGGGAGCCGATGAAAGAGATGAGTGATCGCCTAATCATACTTGAAGATACGAACGGAGATGGTGTTGCCGATAAATCTACCACTTTTGCAAGCATTCACAACCCAACCGGATTTGAGTTCTGGAATGGCGGTGTGATTGTGGTCTCCGCACCCGATATTCTCTTTCTAAAGGATACCACGGGCGATAATAAGGCCGATGTTCAAATCCGCCTGATGGGCGCCATCGACTCGGCCGATACCCATCATACCGCAAACAACGTAATTTACGGGCCGCATGGATGGATCTATTACCAGCGTGGAGTTTTTCATCTCAACAATGTGGAAACCCCCTGGAGAAAGAATATGGAGTCGGATGTTTCGGGACTTTATCGGTTCAACCCAAGAACATTTGAGTTCGATTTTGTAGTAGAGAACATTTACAATCCACACGGAATCAGTTTTGACCGATGGGGAAATCTGTTTATCACCGATGGCACCATGGGTACCGCTCACCAGGTCTATCTCGATGGCGACCGATTTGAAAAACGTCCGCTGCTCGATCATACCGTTCGTCCGGTTCCGGGTAATCAGGTGTTGTCAACCAGCCAGTTTCCGGAGGAGTTCAGGGAAAACTTTCTCATTTATAATGTGATAGGATTTCTTGGCGCCAAACGGTATGAGCTAAGCTATCAAAACGGCCATGTTTGGGGTGAGGAAATCGGTGATCTTTTCTACTCCGATGATCCCAACTTCAGACCAACGGATGGAGTTATCGGGAGTGATGGTGCGCTTTACATCAGTGACTGGCACAATGCCATCATCGGCCACATGCAACACAACCTGCGCGACCCAATGCGCGATCACACCCACGGGCGAATCTATCGGATTACTGCGGATGATCGTCCCCTGCTCGATCCTGTTCCAATCCACAACGAACCGGTTGAAAACCTACTTGAGCTGCTCAAACACCCCGATAATGGAATTCGCCACAGAGTGCGGGTAGAACTCAGTAGCCGTGAAACCGACAATGTTATCTCTGCCGTTCAGGATTGGATTCAGCAGTTTGATCCCGGAAACAGTGACGATGCCCACCCCCTGCTTGAAGCGCTTTGGGTGCACCAACAGCACAATGTACCTAACTACGATCTGCTTCAGGATTTACTACATTCACCCGAAGAAAATGCCCGAATCGCTGCTGAAAAAGTTGAGTGGTTTTGGAGTGATCGGGATCCGGCACTCATCTCTGCACATTTGCATACCGATTCTGAAACACCATTGTCCGATTCGTTCGATCGTGCCGGAATGGAACTCGATTTTTCTGATGATGAAATCGCAGAGTTTGCAATCAGGGCGATCATTGAACAGATGCGGTTTGATGTGGCCCGATTTACGGTTCGCAGTGATCAGCCCGTTCGTCTGACATTTGACAATCCCGATTTTATGCCGCATAATCTGTTGATAACCGAGCCTGGTAAGGCAGATGAAGTCTATCAAATGGCGATTGATCTGGGCGGGCGTGGGTTTGAGCTGCATTTTATTCCTGATAGCCCCGATATACTTGTGGCCAGCCGGCTTCTTCGGCATAATGAAAGCGAACTCCTTGAGTTCACCGCACCATCCATACCCGGCAGATATCAGTTTATCTGTACGTTCCCCGGTCATGGTGAGCTAATGAGGGGTGTAATGGAAGTAGTTGATTGATAATTATTTTAAATACAGATTACATGGTTAAATATAGCATCCTAATTTTTTTGATTGCATTTGCATGTACAAATGAATCAGATTCTGATCCGGTTATCAGTTCTTATCATCCCGATTCAGGCGCGCCTCACATTGTCTTTGTAACCGGTGATGAAGAGTACAGATCGGAAGAGAGCATGCCTATGCTTGCCCGGATTCTTTCTAACCGTTATGGTTTTAATGTAACGGTAACATACGCATTAACAGACGGTGTGATTGATCCAAACCGACAGGATAACATCGAAGGTCTTGATGTTCTGGAAGATGCCGATATGATGGTTATGTACACCCGATTCAGAAATCTGCCGGATGAGCAATTGCAGTACATCCTTGATTTTGCCGAATCGGGTAAACCGATGGCCGGATTTCGCACAACTACACATGCTTTTAGCTACGGTGAAGATCATCGAAACCACCATCTTGATTTTGAGTGGCCACAGCAGGTATTTGGGCTACCGTGGATCAGCCATCACGGCGGACAGAATTCAACGGATGTATTTATTCATGACGGATCAGAAGCGAACCCTGTTCTTCGTGGTGTTGAACCTTTTCACGTACGAAGCTGGCTTTACCATGCAACTACGCTTTTAGATGATGTGGAGCCGTTGCTGTACGGACGCGCGGTAGAAGGAGCTGAACCCGGAGGTGATTATTTTGATAATCCCCATACCGTTGCATGGGTTCACTACTACGAGGGAGAACACGGAACAAGTCGTGTGTTTTTCACTACTCTTGGCCATCCTTATGATTTTTTTGATGAAAATATGCGTCAACTATCCCTTCAGGGGATCTTCTGGGCTCTCGGCCTCGAAGATGAAATTCCGGAAGATGGGTTGGATGCCGAAATCATCGGAGAGTATGAACCCAACCCAGCCGGTTTTGGTGAACAGTTTAAGCAGGGAATCAAACCGGGAGATATCATTTTAAAAGTTGATTAATCGCCCCAAAAAGACATGGTATTTTTTGAAACATTTCAGCCTGCCGAAACCATTTCAACGGTTTGGCATTCCTCGATATCTGTGACAACTTGATTTACATTTATTCGTTAACTGCGATAGTAAGAAAACCTTCATACTTTCCGAATCAAGACCAATTTTGTACATTAAATCATGGAAACAGTAAAAGTAGACATATTAAATCCAAAAGCCAGAAAACTGCTTAAAGACCTGGCTGATTTAGATCTGATTGCAATTCGTAAATCAACAAAGAGTGAATTTTCTGAAGTATTGAAAAGAATCCGATCCAAATCTGAAACTGTACCAAGTCCTGAAGAGATCGCTGGCGAAGTAGAAGCCGTTCGTTCAAAGCGAACTAAAAAGTAAGAATGCGCCTCATTCTCGATACAAATCTATGGATCAGTTTTCTGATTAACAGTAACTATGAGAAACTCGATGAATTACTGCTTAATCAGAAATGTAAGCTTCTTTTCAGCCAGGAGCTTCTCGAGGAATTTGTAGCTGTTGCTAAACGTCCAAAACTCAGAAAATATATTTCACGAGATGAATTGGAATATCTTTTAGAGACGATTGATGAGGTCGCAGATTTTGTAAATGTAACCTCAAATATATCAGAGTGCCGGGATCCAAAAGATAACTTTTTGCTGTCGTTGGCAGTTGATGGTAAAGCTGACTACTTGTTGACAGGAGACAGAGATCTACTGGTATTGAAAGAAATTGGAAATACCGAAATCAAAACTATATCTGAATTCTTTGATGTAATTGATTCGTGATAACAATCAATCTTCAATCATAGAACAAGAATTAGTGGCAATTCGTAGAAATACCATGTCTGTTAACTGGCCGATTTAACTACGCCAATTGATTCATCTGCTGCTGCGATGGTTTTATCGAGCATTTCGTATGTGAGTGTATTTGCCAGGAACCAACTCTCGAATGGAGATGGCGGCAGATAGATGCCACGTTTCAGCATCTCGTGGAAAAACTGTTTGAAGAATTGCTGATCGGTTGAATTGGCTCCTTTAAAGTCTCGTACCTTCTCTTTTGTAAAGAACAGGCTGATCATCGAACCCACCTGATTCATATGATAATCCAGTTCATGCTTGTTCAGTACATTGGTCAGATTTTTTTTCAGGTATTCTGTTTTCTCTTCCAGATCCACATAGATTTCGGGATATTTTTCGAGAGCCCCTAATTGTGCAAGGCCTGCACTCATCGCAAGCGGATTTCCGGATAGAGTACCCGCCTGATATACAGGGCCAACAGGAGCTACTACATCCATGATCTCTTTCTTACCGCCAAAGGCACCCACCGGCAAGCCGCCACCGATAATCTTGCCAAACGTTACCAGATCGGCCCAGATATTAAACCGTTCCTGGGCTCCGCCTCGCGCAAGGCGAAATCCGGTCATCACTTCATCAAAAATGAGAACCGTTTCGTGTTCATCACACAGCTTCCGAAGGCCTTCCAGAAAGCCGGGTTCAGGCGGAATGCACCCCATATTTCCAGCAACAGGTTCAAGAATAATTGCAGCCACATTGCCTTTATTCTTTTTCAGAAGCTTTTCGACACTTGGCAGGTCGTTATAGTCGGCGTTCAGGGTGTCTTTGGCCGTTCCCTTTGTTACACCGGGGCTGCTGGGTTTGCCAAGTGTTAAAGCGCCACTGCCTGCTTTAATCAGGAAGGCATCGCCATGGCCATGATAATTCCCCTCAAATTTGATGATTTTTTCTTTTCCGGTATAACCGCGCGCCACGCGAACAGCACTCATACAAGCTTCTGTTCCGGAATTTACCATCCTTACCCGCTCAACATTCGGAACCATTTGCTGCACCAGTTCCGCCATCTCAATTTCAAGTTCGGTGGGTGCACCAAACGAGGTGGAATTAAATGATGCATCCTGAACAGCTTTTACAACCGGTGGGAAGGCATGCCCAAGTATCATCGGGCCCCATGAGCCTACATAGTCAATAAATTCATTCCCATCTTCATCGGTAATGACTGAGCCCTTTGCCTTTTTGAAAAAGACCGGAACTCCTCCTACTGATTTAAATGCCCTTGCCGGAGAGTTGACCCCGCCGGGAATAAATTTTTGTGCTTTATTGAACAGGTATTCGCTTTTGTTTAGAAGCATAGTCTGAGAGTCGTGAGTCGTGAGTCTTGAGTACCTATTCTCAAGACTCATGACTCTATTCAATTTTAATTAGTCGCTCATATTCTGGAGTGCTGCAATTCGCTCTTCCAGCGGCGGGTGTGTAGCAAAAAGTGCTTTGATTCCTTTTCGTTTACCACTTGTAATACCAAACGCCTGCATCGATTCCGGCATCTGGTTTGGAACATTGCTTTCTCTCTGCAATCTTTGCAGTGCAGCAATCATCCCCTGGCGGCTGCCGAGCCTTGCACCGGCTTCATCTGCCACAAATTCACGTCTTCTGGAGAACCAGAAAACAATCATCGATGCCAGGAATGCGAGAATAATCTCAGTAATAATTGTCGTTACAAAATAACCAATACCAAGACCCTGCTCGTTTTTCAGCACTACACGGTCTACCACAAAGCCTACAATTCGTGCAAGGAACATCACAAATGCATTCACTACTCCCTGTATAAGTGCCAGGGTAATCATATCGCCATTTGCAACGTGGCCAATTTCATGGCCCATCACAGCGCGGATCTCTTCACGATCAAACCGCTGCATCATCCCTTCGCTAACAGCAACAAGTGCTTTGTTCCGGTTTGCACCGGTTGCAAATGCGTTAGCCTGCTGTGCAGGAAAAATACCAACTTCGGGCATCCCGATACCGGCTGCTTTTGACTGCTCTTCAACAAGTCTCATCAGCCACTGTTCGCGCTCGTTTCGGGGCTGCTCAATAATCTGAACTTTGGTTGTCCATTTTGCAATTTTCTTTGAAAAAAGCAGCGATACAAGGGATATGCCCATACCAAAAATAAGGCAGAAAACAAGAAGTGCCTGCAGATTTAGGTTGGTTCCTGATTCATCCAGGAAAGAACCGACACCCAACAACGACATCGTAACACTTGCCACAATGAGTATGGCAAAGTTGGTAGCCAGAAATAATAAAATACGCTTCATGATTAATTTCTATTTAGTTGATTGATACTCTTTTTGTCACCTCTGAGCAGAGGATTTATCTGTTTGATGATACTAATTACAACAATCGTGCCGCATCTTTTGCAAAATAGGTTGCAATGATATCAGCTCCGGCTCTTTTAAACGCAATTAGTGCCTCCATCATTGCATGCTCTTCATTCAGCCAGCCTTTTTCAGCAGCAGCTTTTATCATTGCATATTCACCGGAGACATTATAAACGGAAACAGGAATATTCACGGCTTCTTTTACCGCACGAACAACATCCAGATATGGCAGGCCCGGTTTAACCATTACAATATCAGCACCTTCAGATTCATCAGAGACAGCTTCTTTCACGGCCTCCCTGATGTTTGCAGGATTCATTTGATAGGTTTTCTTATCACCAAATCCCGGTGCCGAATCCAGGGCATCACGAAACGGCCCGTAGAAGGATGAGGCATACTTTGCACCATAGGCCATAATTCCGGTATTGTAAAAACCGGCATCTTCAAGAAATTCACGCATCACCGCAATCCGTCCATCCATCATGTCGGATGGAGCGACAAAATCTGCACCTGCTTCTGCATGGCTTACCGCCATTCTGGCAAGCAGCTCCGCACTTTCGTCATTAACTATATGCCCATTTTTTACGATGCCATCATGCCCGTAGCTGCTGTATGGGTCGAGTGCCACATCGGTCATAACCACCAAATCAGGAAACTCTCTCTTGATCGCGCGTACTGTCTGTTGCATCAATCCATCCTGGTTTAGTGCTTCTGTGCCTTCATTGTCTTTTTTGTTGTCGGGCACTTTAGCAAAGAGCAACACTGACGAAATACCCAGCTTGTTTATCTCCTCCACCTCTTTTAAAAGAAGGTCCGGTGTAAACCTAAAATAATCGGGCATAGATGGTATCTCTGATTTCTCACCTTCACCCTCCATTACAAAAAGAGGCGCAATAAAATCGTTAACCGATAGTGAATGTTCGGCTACCAGCCCCCGCAATTTTTCTCCGGTACGAAGGCGCCTGCCTCTGAAGTAAGGATATTCTGAATGGCTCATAATTGTGAGTTTTTTCTTTAATAGGTGGTGGTCATCCGCGAAGGCACTACAAGCGTTACATCGGCTGACTGAAGTTTTTCAGAATCCACATGAAGCGGATCATCAACAGTAATCGTGTTGATGGTTAAAATTTCATAGCCAGAGACCATCTCATTGATATACCAGATTATTCCTTCCCAATCGTTGGAATGATATGATCCATTCAGATGTAAAAGGCGATCATTCAACCCCATATTCAGGATGATGAAATGTGCCATGGTAGCATCTTTCACGGCCTGTGCATAAATGAGATTATCACCGCCATGGCCATGCGCCATCTGCAGCATATTTTGGTATGCCGGCAGGTTCTTGTCTACCTCTATGGGAAGCGGGGCCATCCATCGCCGTGCTGCAGAACTTAACGCCTCAAGCGCCTTGAGGCCCTCCCGAAATACCGATGAAGCGTATCTCCTCGGTATATTCGTTGCTACAACTTTGAGTCCGTTCGATTTTGCAAACTCTACTACAGGCTTATAATCCGTATGATAGTTATTCCATAAACGGGCTTCACTCTCGAAGCTGCTTTGACTGATTAAACCACTGAAGTACTCATCAATCAAAATCTGCTGGTCGGCCTCAAACATCTCCATCCCAATGATTGTATTTCGGGATGTATCTTCTGCCAAATCCCGGGCCATTTCATGTTGCAGCCAGTGTGCTATGGCGCTGTTATGAAGCTCTCCGAAGAAAATCATATCGTTCTGAAGAGCCTGTTCCATCAGCTCAGAATAGCTGATCACTTCTCCGTCTTTGGTGTAAAGAAGATAAGCCGGTTTATCTGCTTTTGATGATGCCGACAGAAAAAGCCCGATGATGGCTAATAATAACAGCTGCTTCATGAAATAATCCGTTCTATATGTTTTGCTAATGATATTGATGTGATATGAATTGGCTGTTAAGTTATACTATTGAACCTCTTCGAGCATCTGAAGGCGAATTGCCTCAAATTCATCACCTGGATACCACTCCATCATTTCATTCGCATTGATTACATCGAGTGATGCACGGAAAATGAGGCGTGTGTCTGCCTCCATACCAGCCATATCCCAGTACTCATTAATAGTATCTGAAAGAGCGTGGTAGTTTGCGGCCGTTACACTATCCACAATCGCGTTAAATCCTTCAGGCTTATCAAGATATTCCCGGCCAGGGTTGGGAAATATAGCCGGGATGCCAACTCTCGCATAAGAGAAATGGTCAGATCTGTAAAAGAATCCCTGTTCCGGTTGCAGATCAGGCACTACTGTTCTCGCCTCTCTTTCTGCGTGCTCGCGGATGATTGGCGTAATTGTGTTTCTGCCATATCCAACAAGTACAAGATCACGTGTTTCACCATAAATTTGCATGCTGTCGAGATTTATGTTCGCTGAAACTTTGCCCGGATGAACCGTTGGATTTTCTGACCAATATCGTGATCCAAGCAGCCCCATCTCTTCAGCACCTACAAACATAAAGAGCACACTTCTGCGCAGATCTCCTTCAATTTGTTTCAGAGCGTTTGCAATCTCAAGTACAGCTGCTGTGCCCGATGCATTATCCCATGCACCATTAAAAATGGAATCGCCATTAACCGGCTCCGGTGCTATGCCAAGATGATCGTGATGAGCTGAAAAGATCACATATTCATCACGTAGATCAGGATCATTTCCTTCTATCTTTCCAATCACATTTTTACCTGACATGTTACTGTAGTGCGCACTCAGTGTAATATCCATCGTAACCCCCTCAAGTACTATAGGTTCAAAGTCACGATCAGCGGCGGCATCAAGCATTTCGTGCAGATCGAGGCCGGCATGGCTGAACAGTGCTTCGCTTGCCTCTTCGGTTAGCCAGCTATTAAATGCAGGGCGGCCAGCAGGATCGTCTGTTCTGGGCAGTGAGAATCGCTCCCGTCCCCAGCTGTTTTCCACTACCGACCAGCCGTAACCTGCTGTTGGCGTTGTATGAACCAGTATAGCGCCCAGTGCGCCCATCTCTTCTGCTTTCTCAAACTTGTAACTCCAGCGGCCATAATAGAGCCGTGATTCGCCATCAAAGATGTTTGGATCGTGTGATGGATCACTGTTTTTGTACACAAGCACTTTACCCGCTACATCCACACCTTTATAATCATCCCAGTCAAATTCCGGGGCCTGGATACCATATCCCACATAGATTAACTCTGCGTTTTGAAGTGCAACCTGCTCCTCCTCGTTGCTGGGCCATCCCATAAATTCACTGCCAAAGGAAAAAATTTCTACATTTTGGCCATTTCGGTTTATCGACATAGATGAGGCTGCACCGTCTACACGCTGCCCCAAAAGCGGAAATTCCTGTACAAATGTTCCGTCATTCATGCCGGGTGCAACTCCCATGCTTTCAAGTTCATTTACAAGATATTCCACGGTGAGCTCTTCACCCCTGGTTGCCGGTGCCCGGCCTTCAAATTCATCAGAGGAGAGAATTTCGATATGATTTAAAAGTGATTGCTCTGTTATGCCTGATGCAGCGCGATCTGTTTGAGATCCGCATCCGATAAGAAAGAGTATAGCAAAAGTTAAAAGTAGAGTGCTTTTTTTCATGATGTGATTGTGTTGATTTTTAGTCCAGATTTACAAAATACAGTATTCCGTACCTCACTAACAAATGTTGGGTTTTTATACGTGAATCTCTGTCATAATTTTGATCAATCCTATCTAATGAAACCGGCTCTTCAAGGGGTTACTCACAATTCTGTATGTTTCCCGATTATTTCTTTTAAATTGATAAGACAGCTAACCCAATCACTTATTATGCGTAGCTATGAAATTAACCGCTTTTTCACTTTTATTATTATTTCTGCTCACTTTTTTCAAAGCCTGTACAGATCAGCCTGAAATGACAGAGTTTATTTATGCCGGAACATTTGAGGGGCGTGACAGCGAAGGAATTTACCTCTTCGAATTCGACAGAGAAACCGGTGAATTAACCCACATCGATACATTTACCGACAGAATAGGGCCAAATTTTCAAGCCATTCACCCAAACGGGCAGTTTCTTTATTCTGTTAGTGATGATCTTTTCAACGATGAAGATCCTTTCGGAACCGTTACAGCATACGCTATTGATAATCAAAACGGAAATCTGCAACTCATTAATGAACAGTCTGTTAATGGACGGGGTACAGCGCATGTTAGTATCGATCCCCTGGGTATCTATCTTTTTGTATCCAATTATTCAGAAGGTAATATTGTCATGTATCAGATTGATGATGATGGCAGCATTAGCGAAGCTGCGGATATTGTATTTCATGAAGGAAGCAGCGTGAACCAATCACGGCAAAACGCTGCTCATGTGCATTCTGCAATTCCGTCCGCCGATGGGCGTTTTCTCTACGTATCTGATCTTGGAATCGACAAGATCATGATCTATCGGATTGACCGGGATAATCACACTCTTGCCCCCGCCGAAACACCTTTTTTTGAAAATGAACCCGCAGCAGGGCCACGGCACTTCACCATACATCAAAATAGCCAATTTGCCTACTCAGTTGAAGAGCTCACATCTACTGTTGCTGTACTTATGATTGATGAAGTTACAGGCGCGCTACAACAACTACAGCGAGTAGAGATGCTGCCTGATGATTTTGATGAACCCAATACTGCCGCCGATATTCACATTTCTCCCGATGGGCGTTTTCTTTACGCAACCAATCGTGGCCATGACTCAATAGCTATTTACGAAATTGATGAAGTGAATGGTATGCTTACATTTATCGGTCACGAATCAACACGGGGAGCTCATCCGCGCAACTTCATGATTGATGAGCTTGGTGAATTTTTGTTGGTTGCAAACAGGGACGATGATAATATCACTGTTTTCCGGCGTAATGCTAATTCGGGCTTGCTGGAGTTTGTAAATGAACATACCGGCATTCCAATGATAGTTTGTCTCACTCAATTTATTCCATTGGCCGCAGAATAATTTCAGATACCATGTCATTAAAGAATTTTTATAACAACAAAATTATACTGATTACAGGTGCCGCCAGTGGTATAGGCAAACGGTTTGCAGAGCGTGTTACCGAAGTTGCTGATGTTACCCTGATTTTATGGGACAGAAATCCTGAAGAACTAAAGCAGATTAAAGTGCAGCTTGATGGTTCAGCTACAATACATGTATCCGGAATTGATGTTACCGATGCTCAGCGTGTTGAGTTTGAGGCTGATAAATTGATCAAGCAGAAGCTTCTGCCTGATATTGTTATTAACTGCGCCGGAATTGTAATTGGTAAGTTTTTCCACGAGCATACTGTTTCTGATATCCAAAAAACCATGCATATCAATACATTTGGCAGCATGTTGATCGCTCGGGTTTTCCTGAAAGATATGTTAGAGCGCAATTCTGGTATTGTGGTAAATCTTGGGTCTGCATCCGGTTACATCGGCAACCCCAGAATGAGTGTGTACGCCGCCAGTAAATGGGCTGTTCACGGATGGTCGGAATCACTAAATATTGAGTTGGAGCGACTGGAGAGCAGTGTTAAAGTTATAACCGTTATACCCAGCTACATCAATACAGGAATGTTTGAAGGAGTAAAGGCCCCGCTATTGGTACCTATTCTTGAAACAGACGATATTGTGGATAAAATGATAAGCGGCATCTATAAAGGAAAGCGCACGATAAAAGCCCCCTTTATGGTTCATTTTGTCCCCCTTTTGAAGGCCCTGCTGCCTGCAACTGTTTTCGATTGGCTAGCCGGGCGTCTTCTTGGGGTTTATTCTTCGATGGATCATTTTAAAGGGCGTAAACCAAAAGTATCATGAGTATTGAGAGTATTGTATCACAGCAAAAGGCGGCTTTTTCGGATGGGCGAACCCGCTCTATAAAGGCAAGAAAGAGCATGCTTAAACAGCTAAGAATGCTTATTTCCACACATGAAAAAGATTTATGTGATGCCATAAAACAGGATTTTGGAAAACCTTACATCGAATCGTATGTAACAGAAATATATACACTACTTGATGAAATAGATTACCATCTCAAAAATATTTACGGATGGATGAAAGCTGAATCGGTAGGCGGGCCAATCGTAACATTTCCTTCAAAAAATGTAATATACAAACAGCCAAAGGGAACCGTTCTGATTATCGGTGCCTGGAATTACCCGGTTCACCTCAGCCTGATGCCGTTGATTGGTGCCATATCTGCCGGAAATACCGTTATTTTAAAGCCCTCTGAACTGGCTCCGGTTACATCAGTTAAATTAAAAGAGCTCTTTGAGCGATACTTTAAACCCGATGTAATTACCATTGTTGAAGGCGGTGCTGATATCACCACGGAGCTGTTATCTCAATCGTTTAATCATATCTTTTTTACCGGCAGTACACGTGTTGGGAAAATTGTGATGAAAGCTGCTTCTGAAAACCTCACACCGGTTACTCTTGAGCTTGGAGGCAAAAGCCCGGCTATTGTTTTTGATGATGCAAATATTGACGTTAGTGCAAATCGTATTTGGTGGGGAAAAACCATCAATGCCGGACAAACCTGCGTAGCACCGGACTTTGTTCTCATTCATATGTCAAAAAAAGAGGCCTTTATTGAAGCATCAACGAATGCTCTTTCTGCATTTTTCAAAAATGATTACCATATCGGGCATAATTATACGGCTATCATCAATCATGACCACTTCGAAAGGCTGCGTGAGTTGATCAGCAAAAGCAACGTTATTTATGGTGGTGACTCAAACAGAGATACACGTTTTATTGAACCCACAATTGTAGACGCTACGTGGGATGACGATATCATGCAGGAAGAAATTTTTGGGCCGCTACTCCCGATAATTACTTATGACGATGAGAAAGAAATTTCTTCACAATTAAACAAACTCCCATCTCCTCTTGCTCTTTATATGTTCACTGAAAGTAAAGAGAAACAAGAATTTGTAATTCAACATGTACCTTTTGGCGGTGGGTGTGTGAATGATACGATCAGCCATTTGAGCAATCCTAACTTACCTTTTGGAGGTGCAGGGTTTAGCGGTATGGGAGCTTATCACGGAAAATATAGTTTTGATACTTTCAGCAGGCAGCAGGGTGTTTTGAAGAAACCATCCTGGCCCGATCCCGATGTACGCTATCCGCCCTATAATGATTTGACGCTGAGTATATTCAAGCGTTTATTCACAAAATAGATCCTTTATTATGGCTGATGAAACCTATCAAGCAATTGCAGCAGAACAGGTTGGGGAGACTATAAAACCATCAGTAAAGGAGTGTTCGCTATCTGATTTACCCGAAAATGATGTGTTGATACGGGTTCACTATTCATCCCTTAATTATAAGGATGCGCTCTCTGCAACCGGCCATAAAGGTATCACAAAATCGTACCCATTCACCCCGGGAATTGATGCTGCAGGTGTAGTTGCGAAAAGTAAATCACCACTTTTTTCAGAAGGTGATAATGTTATTGTAACCAGTTACGATCTTGGCATGAACACTCCGGGTGGTTTCGGGCAGTATATCTCTGTACCGGCTGAATGGATTGTGCCGCTACCCAATAATCTTTCTCTAAAGGAGAGCATGATGATCGGCACATCGGGACTTACAGCTGCTATTGGTATCGATAAATTGGTCAGACATGCATTCAATCAGGATGCTCCGGAAGTTCTTGTTTCGGGGGCAACAGGTGGTGTCGGGTCTTTCGCTGTAGCATTACTTTCTCATTTAAAATATGATGTTATTGCGGTTACCGGAAAGTTGCAGCAAATCGATTTTTTAACATCATTAGGTGCGAACTCTGTCATTCATAGAGATAACGTTCTCAATGCACCCGACAAACCACTGCTCTCTTCCAGGTGGCCTGCTGCTATTGAAACAGTGGGAGGTAACATGCTCGATTCTATTCTCAGGCAGATTTCTCATAACGGGTTTGTTGCTTGTTGCGGTAATGTATTGGGTAACCGGCTCGATACGTCCATTCTTCCCTTTATTTTGAGGGGTGTAACCCTGGCCGGGATAGATTCCGGAATAGCACGAATGGAGTTGAGAAAATCTATCTGGAACAAACTTGCTGATGATTGGAAACCGGCTACACTGCACGTTCATGCAAGAGAAGTAACACTCCACGACCTGCCGAAAGAAATTGAAACTATTCTTGATGGAAAGCAGGTAGGAAAGGTGTTGATAGACCTGTTATGAAATGGTTTTTTTAAAATCTACAGTATGACCAACCTCATCACTCTGTAGGAAGCCCCGAATACTCTTGGTAAACATGTAAAGGTCACCAGCGTTGGAATTTATCCATACTGATAAATGCACCCGAAAGTTATAAAGAGAGTAGAATTCTCTAAGCTATTTTCACGAATTAAAGTTTATCAGAAAAAAGTGTAAGGTTTTCACTTTTCCCGGTTCATACAATTAAAGGCTATGTTATGAACAGTTTGCACAACAAAATTCATCGGTTTATTAATGGCTCGCTTTCGCCTGAGGAATCAGAAGATCTTCAAAAAAAAATACGTGATAAAAAGTTGTGGCGCGACTATCTGATTACTGAAATAACTGCCCGGCAAAAAAGGCTGGGTGCTGAAAATGTAGGTGAGTTTGTAGATCTGATTTTTTCTGATCATTCATCTCAACGTGATCAACCCTTCTGCTGATTCAACATCTCCTTCAACAGATACTCTCTTTTTTCAATCAGCTCTTTTGGAGACAGAACCTGCACCTTATTCCCAAATTGGAGGAGCCATTCGTTCAGGAAGCCCAAATTCTCAAACCGGAACTGTACTTTAATTTTTTTATTATTTTGAGCCTCTTCCTTAAAAATCTTCGTCGGTAAATTAGCTCTAAATGCACGATCTGCACGGTCATCAACTAAGACCACCACTTCTTGCCCGGATTCGTTAGAACCAAAAATTAGCGCCTCTGTGTCATTATTCTCTCTTGGCTCAAACTTTTGGCTTGTTATCGACACATTTTCCATTCTGTCGAGCACAAAATTTCGAATCGCGTCTCTTTTATGGGAAAATCCAATCATGTTCCAGTGGTCACGGTAGAATACCAGTAAATATGGATCCACTTGTCTTTCAGATACCGATGAATCTTTCTGGCTTTTGTATTTGAACGTAACCGTTCGGTTCTCTGAAATGGCATTGCTCAGTGTGTACCAGTTGCCACCCACCTTTTTTTCATGGCCAAAATGCAGAAATGGATCAACAACTGTTTTGTTGTCGAGCGATTCCATATAAGCTTTCAGGGTATCGGGCAGAACGTTCTTTATTTTTAGCTCCACTCCTTTGGCATCATCAATCAGGTTTTTATCCACCTGAGATTTCACAAAATTCAAACCAACCAGAATGGTGGCAAGCTCTTTTTGGCTGAACATTAATGGCGGAACAGAATATCCATCCATAATACCATAACCACTTAAATCATCATAGGTAACAGGTACCTGAACTTCCGATAAAGCATTGAAATCTCTGAAGATAGTTCTTCTGCTAACCCCAAATTCTCTTGCAAGTTTATCGACCGTGATTCTCTCTTTTGATTGCTGAAGTTTAAGAATGATTTTCATTCTCCGTTCCGAACTTTTTAATCTCGACATATCTTAAATCTTTATTTCGGTTGGGTTGTCAAGTAATGCTACGGAATTTAAACAAGAAGAGTCAATTTTATGGCTTTTCTTCATGCTGTTTTTTCTCCAGCTTAAACGTATGGCTTATTTATTCTCGAGCATCGCTTCGTTAATAACCACCTTGCCAGAAGGTTGTTGGTTTTTTTGCTACTAATGCGCACATAAAAAATATGGTGCAATTCCTTTTAATGCCTCACCTCAATTATGTTACCTTCCAAAAAACAGAACCAGAATGCCTTATCGGAGTTATTCAGAAAATGAATATTGTTGCAGGCATATAGAAAGAGAAGATCTCATCAGCATAAACAACCAGTGAGTTCGGGCAAAAATCTGTGGCCGCAGATACTTTATGGCTCAAGAACTACAATTGCCTTTCCTTCATAGAAGGGCTCGTCTGCACCAAAATCAAACTCAAAAATAGTAGCGCTTACTTTTTCTCTTGTTTGATGCAGCTCTTGCTCAGCACCTTTTGCACCCTTCCACATAATTATCTCTTCCCATTTTTTTCTATTGAGAAGGCGCAGCAGGTCATCAATCTTGAATGCATGTTTCGTCACGATACCTGTTCCTCTTTGCAGATCAATAAGCGAAATACTTTTTGCTTCAACATCTGCATTATTTAAGCCAAGACGCTGGATGATGTCATTCACAGCCCGCATCTTTTTCTTCACATTGTCGTTCAGCGTCCAATACATATCACCTTTGCAAATTGCCAGCGGCACTCCGGGAAGCCCGCCGCCAGATCCGGCATCTACCCAGTTCTTACTCGAGCTGAGAAGGTGCAACGCCTCGGGAATCAGTGAATGTACTACATGTTCCCGAACTGTTTCACGTGAAACAGTTCGGCTCACCAGATTGATTTTTTCATTCCATTCGAACAGATAGTCAATATACTCTTCCAGCCTAGCCTGGTTTTCACTATAAATTTTTCTTGCTGATTGTAAAACCTCAGGCCCTGTTCTCTTTTTGAGGATGCGTTGTTTCACGTGAAACACCTACCCTTTTAAATAGACCATAAGAACGGCAACATCACTCGCAGAAACACCGCTGATTCTTGATGCCTGCCCTATTGTTTCGGGCTTTATCTTCTCCAGCTTACTTTTTCCTTCATTAGAGAGGCTTTTAATCTTCTCATAATCAAGCTTTTCCGGAATTCTGGTGTTCTCCTGCCGGCTCAACTCCTGAACCATTTCAAACTCTCTCTGGATATAACCATCATACTTTATCTGAATTTCCACCTGCTCAATTACATCGATACTTGTGGTGATTTCAGATACTTTATTGTTTAGTTCATCATCAGCTTCAAGAAGATCCTGCAGATGTATTTCGGGGCGTGGAATTAACGATTTTGCCTTTACCGGCTGACTCAAAGCAGATGTTCCTTTCTTAAGAAGCATGGCATCCATCTTCTCCGGGCGAACCGTGTAATCACTGATCAGATCATACAGTCGGTCAATTTCACCCTTTTTCTTTAAATATCTGTTATACCGTTCATCATCAGCGAGGCCAATTTTCTTGCCAAGCTCCGTAAGGCGAAGATCTGCATTATCCTGTCTGAGCAGAATTCGGTGCTCTGCCCTGGAAGTAAACATTCTGTACGGTTCTTCTGTACCCTTATTTATAAGGTCATCGATAAGAACGCCGATATAAGCCTCAGATCGTTTCAAAATAAATGGGCCTTTCTCTTGAACATGAAGTGCAGAATTAATGCCCGCCATCAATCCCTGGCAAGCTGCTTCCTCATAGCCGGTAGTACCGTTTATTTGTCCGGCAAAAAATAGTCCGCTTACACGCTTTGTTTCAAGGCTTCGCTTTATTTGATATGGCGGGAAATAGTCATACTCAATAGCATAACCGGGACGTAACATAACCGCATTTTCAAAACCGGGTATAGTTCGCAGTGCATGGTACTGAACATCCTCAGGAAGCGAAGTACTAAATCCATTCAAATACATCTCGTAGGTGTTCCACCCCTCCGGCTCAAGAAAAAGCTGGTGCCTGTCCCTGTCGGCAAAACGATTGATCTTATCCTCAATACTCGGGCAGTATCTTGGCCCGATGGATTTAATCCGCCCGTTAAACATAGGGCTGCGGTCAAAGCCGGTTTTAAGCAGTTCGTGAACATCGTTATTCGTGTACCCGATCCAGCAGGTAAGCTGCTCCTCTACAGATGGAAGCTCATCCGTCATAAATGAAAATGGTGAAGGATCTTCGTCCCCATATTGAATTTCCAGTTTAGTATAATCGATGGAGCGCCCGTCAATTCTTGGCGGTGTTCCCGTTTTAAGCCTACCAATTTCAAAACCAAGTTTTTCAAGGGAAGCGGATATGCCAACAGACGCTCTTTCACCAGATCTGCCCCCACCATATTGGCTCTCCCCGATATGAATAATCCCATTCAAAAACGTACCGCTCGTTAAAACAACTGAATCTGAATTAAACTTCTGCCCTGTTTGTGTTACAACTCCGTTTACACGTGTACCGTCTTCACTGGTGAGAATATCCACCACATTATCCTGCCGGAAATGGAGATTGGGAATCTTTTCAAGTTCTTCACGCATTTTTTGTGCATAGAGAACCCGATCACTCTGGCAGCGCGGACTCCACATTGCCGGCCCCTTGCTTCTATTCAGCATTCTGAACTGAACACCGCTTTTATCACTAACTATACCACTTAAGCCACCCAATGCATCAATTTCCCGAACAAGCTGGCCTTTTGCTACGCCACCCATGGCTGGATTGCACGACATCTTTGCGATGGCATCCATGTTCATCGTGATAAGAAGGGTATTTGCTCCCAATTTCGCTGCTGCACCGGCTGCTTCACTGCCGGCATGCCCTGCTCCTACCACAATTACATCGTAAGCAGGATATATATTATTCATATCTTTTTATTTTTTTTACTCTTACGTGCTTTACTTTACCACTTATACGCACGTCTAAAAATATTGTTTTTTATTGAATTATTAAATCATTTGATTTTTGCTCCATTCAAACGAACTTAACATTATAAACAGTTCAATCATATCATTAAAAGTTATGTGGTTTACAAAGAAGAAAGTAGCCCGGTCTAAAAAGTACTTTACGGATGAATGGGTTGGTGAATGGAAGCGTGCACTGGAAGAGAGTGAACTCTACAAAGTTAAGGGTAAAGAGTGGAATGCATCTGTATTGCTGAGAATGGATCCGCCATCACCAGCCTTAAAAAAGGAGTCTTATATCGGCTTCTATTTAGATTTGCAGTACGGAGAGTGCCACGAATTACGGTATGCCGATGAAACCGACAGAGATATTGCTGATGTAATTCTCAAAGCTGATGAATCTACATGGCTAACGTTGATAGAGCAGAAAAAAGATCCTGCTATGATGATTATGAAGGGCTCCTTGAAGCTGGAAAAAGGTAGCCTTGTAATGCTGACCAATCAAAAACAGGCAGCGAAAGCGTTATTGCAAACGGCGCCTTCATACGAAAAAGAGAGCCTGGATGAAGAGTACATCTCTGAAACTATTGATAAAATACCAGTCAGAAGAAAGCATATATCATTCAATACCACGAATAGGGGGCTGGATTTTGAAAGCTTCCCCATGAAACTGTTCCAAAAAGCGAAACAATTTGGGGTCTGGGATCCTGCTTCAATAAGCTTCGAAAAAGACAGGGAAGACTGGAAAAAACTATCGGATGATGAAAAAACCATCATCATACATTTATCTTCGCTTTTTATGGCCGGTGAGGAGGCCGTAACCCTGGACCTTCTCCCCCTTATCCAAACCATATCAAAAGAGGGGCGTCTGGAAGAGGAGATTTTTCTCACTTCTTTTTTATGGGAAGAGGCAAAACATACCGAGTTTTTTTCGCGCTTTGTAAAAGAGGTTTTTGTTGAACGACCTGATTTTGAGCAGTTCCACAAACCATTCTATAAAAAACTGTTTTACAGGCAGTTGCCGGAAGATCTGAACAGACTCTATACCGACAGCTCTCCGTTAGCACAACTTAAAGCGTCTGGCACCTACAACATGATTGTAGAAGGTACTCTTGCAGAAACAGGGTACGAAGCCTACCATAAAATGCTAAAGGAGAATAATCTGCTTCCCGGTTTGCAGGACGGAATTATAAAACTGAAGCAGGATGAATCGCGGCACATAGCGTACGGGCTCTATCTGATAAACCGTTTGCTAAATGACAACTCTGATTGCAGTGCACCATTCGAAAAACATCTTGAAGAGTTGCTGGATGATGCAACCAACGTAATCCATGAGATTTTTGAACCCTATGATGTAGTACCCTTTGGCCTGGAGAAAGAGTGGTTCCTTAATTACGCTATAAAACAATTTCAGCAAAGAATTAATAAACTTGGTATATACTAACCCTGCGATTATACCACGTTATAGAATGATCAATAATTAAATTCGGTTCATCAGTTATCTTACGCTAATACGCACAAAACGTTTACTTGTAAATTTTTTCAGATGGTTTATTCTACTAAACAGAAACTCCTCTTTCCGTTCTTTCTTTTTATCTATCTATTAATCACTGATCCGTCCATCGCTCAGGATATGAATGAACTATTCAGGGCAACTGATATTACACCACAGGGCTGGGCGGCCAAAGACAGATCTCACATTGCTGCTGATGGACTTGAAATAAACAGCGACGTACTTTACGAGCTTCGTGAAAATCAAATCAGAGACTTTAGTATTATAAACAGCACCGGCACAGTTTATACGGTAGATGTTCAAAGGGTAATCCATCATGACGAAAACAACTGGTCTGTAACCGGCCATATTGATGGTAACTGGCATAACAGCGTTACCCTTTCCTATGCTAACGGCAGGGTATTGTCAACTATAAGAAATGTATCAAACCACTCTTTTTACAGGGTACAGTTTGATAATACCATACAAAATCATGTGATGCTTCATATTGACCCTCATGAAACCGATGAAATATCGTGTGGGGTTGACCATGAATTATCATCAGAAAATATACCTGTCAAAGAATCTCAAAAAATTCCATCATTTTCAGCTGATCCTGACAGGCTGGATGTTATCGATGTGATGATAGTGTACACACCACTTGCTGAAGATTGGGCAAATTTAAATGCAGGTGGAATAGATAATGTGATCAATGAATCAATGGCCGTGGCACAACAGTCCGCCGATAACGGGCAGACCAATGTTATTTTTCGTTTGGTTCACAGGGCATTGGTTGATTATCGTGAAGATCAGGGTGTTGGAGACAACAGGGGGTCTGTTAGAGATTTACGACGTTTAACTGCTTCGCCAAACTTTAATCCTTTTGGTTCTGACTATGCAGGTTATTTGGAAGAAGTACATGAATGGAGAGATGAGTATGGCGCCGATCTTGTTGCTATGTTCACATTTGTAGATGATGTAGGCGGTATTGCTTGGCTTATGAATAACCCTAACGGAAGGCCCGAACTGGGTTTCTCCATAACCCGTGTGCAACAAGCAATGGGCACAACACATGCGCATGAAATGGGCCACAACATGGGGAATAACCACAGCAGAAATCAACAGGAGAATGCCGCAGGTAACGCTGGAGGAATTTTCGAGTATTCAACCGGCTGGCGCTGGACCGGCAATGACGGCCGCGGCTACGTATCTGTAATGACCTATAATGAAGGCGATTTATCATTTAACACATTTTCAAATCCCGATGTAACCCATCTTGGGGCGCCAACCGGCTCATACACTGCAGGTGGTGCACCGGCAGATAATGCGCGAAGCATGCGGGAAATAAAACACATTATTGCAGACTACAGAGATGGCGACCCTCTCTTTTTTGTGCCCACACTTATTATTAATGATGTACGGGATGTAACGCTAAACTCTGCCGTGATTGAAGCCGAAATTACAGATGACGGCGGCGAAGATGTGATTACAAATGGAATTTGCTGGTCACAAAATATCAATCCCACACTATCAGATAATTGCATAGAACTGAATAGCACCAGCAATCAATTCTCCGCTACTATTTCCGGCCTTGAGCAGAGCACCACCTATTATGTTCGGGCGTATGCAAGAAACCGCACGGGTACAGGCTACAGCCCAAACAGAAACTTCTTTACTCTGGGAACCGATACACCAGAAATAGCCACAAACGAACCACAAGAGGTCGGTTATTTTGATGCTGTAATTGGCGGTACCATTACCGATGATGGCGGCACTGAACTGTTAGAAACCGGCGTATGCTATTCAAAACTGGAGATGCCCGGTTTTGCCGACAACTGTTTAGCTACCGATTCACCACAAACTGATTTTACGGTAACATTGACCGGCCTTGAACACAGCACCAATTATTTTGTTCGGGCGTATGCTACAAATCAGAACGGCTCGTCGTTTGGAAATGACGTCTTGGTTGCCACGGACATTCTGCTTCCCCCTGTTGCTTTAGATGCCACCAACAGAACAGCCGTCTCATTCCGCGCAAACTGGGAAGCCGTGGAAGATGCAAACAATTATCGAATAGACGTCTCTCAGTCAGAAGATTTTGAGGATTATATTTCGGGCTACCAAAACCGAAATGTAGGGGGCGGTACAGGATTCACTGTAACAGGCCTTGCACCGGGAACTACTTATTATTACCGGCTTAGAACGCAGCTCGAAAACGGGCTGAGTTTAGACTCTGACGAAGTTGAAGTTACCACGGTAAATGTAAGTGCATCTGCATCGCAGGTTGAGTTTTCTCGTGAACGAGTATTAGCCACCGGAATACAGGAGAGTGAGGTGCGCGTGCAGGTATTGAACAACAGGCTGCAACCCGTTGCCGGAGTTGATGTTTCCCTTAGAGCATCGGGTGGTAATCCCACTATTGTTGCCATACAGGAAGAAACAGATGAAAATGGAAGAGCTATATTCTCGATTACCCACACAAGGGAAGAGAACGTAACATTTACCGCAATTGCAGCCGGACTCGAACTTTCGAGGCTGTTTACCATAGAATTTGTATTTGCTGACGGTGAGCTTACACTGGGTGATAACTTCCCAAACCCCTTCAGAATAGATACTACCATACCCATTGTAATTCCCGAACCAACACGGGTAAGAATAGATCTTTTCAACTCCAATGGTGCTCATATCCGCTCCATAACCGATCAGGAATTTAACACAGGGTACTTTGAAATACCTCTCAATATGAGTGGATTGTCATCCGGTGTCTATTTCTACAGAATGGTAACAGACAGCGATGTGAAAACCGAGAAACTGATGGTAATACAGTAGTGCTTTCAAAGGCCTATTTACGTGACTTATTAGATTTAACCCCATTTCGATTTTAATTCAGTCCAAAAAGCCTCTTTTTTTCATCGAATTCAGGATAGAATTTGTATCTGGTAAAAGTAAATTGCGACCATTGGTATATTCTGAACGTTGATTTCAAACTTTTGTGAGCTACGATGCAAATATTGATAATGGCGATGAATGATTAACTTCAAAAAATGAGGTGTTACTTAGCAAGCAGATCATGAAATACAAAAAAGTTATTGTTATAAGAGAAGTTGAGATAAAAGTAGATCCCATCTAATTTTTTGCAGCTACCTGATTACGTATGGATGTAAGAATTCTCAGAGACTGTTCAGAAAAGTGTGTCAAAAAAGTTAAACTAACAAACAACCTAAAATT
>REDS01000206.1 GCA_007693395.1 Balneolaceae bacterium
GTCGATCAACCGTTTTGATTTGCTATTCGCACACTCCTTGCAGATCTGAACCCTTTGGAAAAAACTTGCGAATTACACCTATAGTGTTCTCAGCGGTCCCTTTATTCTGGAAGTTATAGGGACGGTAAAGTATACATCAGCATCTAATTTACTTGCAATCGGCCGGTGGTTGGCAAAGCCCTTATTATTATCTAATGCCAGGATTATGGTGAACGCTTTTTGGTACCCGTTCTTATATCTGCTCAATAGCCGTTTCGGTGCAATCGGCCTGCCGTTAGTCAACATCGATATCTGGAATTTGCAGCTTCAGGCATTTGGAACTAGATAATAAAAACGGCAGGAATGTTACCAAATCATTGCGTAGAGAACACCAAGTATACCAATCAATGTTAAAGCGTAAACAATTTTTGCCGGCATAACTCCATCATTTTCAGCGGCTTTTCCGAAAATTCCGAATACCAGCGGGTGAACCAAAAATGGCATGGCGAATACAAATGCTATCATTCCGGCTGCCTCAGCCCCAAACATGCCTTCCTGGATTGCCGCAAATAAACCAAAGTGAGAAATAGCTGAGGCATTTGCCATTACCGCATCTCCTAAAGACATTCCTGATATATCCAGTAAATATAAACCACCGAATACCGCCACCAATTGCCAGCCAAGAGAAAATACCATCAATCCCCGGATTTCCTGGTTTTCCGTACCATTCGCGTTTCTGAGCATTCTCAATGCGTAATAGGTTAAAAATACACCTGCAACTACCACCATAAGTGTGTACGAGATGATTAATTGCCCATACGTAGCACTCGCAGCAAGAATAGAAAACACGAAAATGTGTCCTATAAACGGGATGTTAATCATAATTGGGGCGCGAATAGCTGCCTGTTTGCCCAAATCACCGGCGGTACAGGCGCCCGTGAGTCCGGAGTGAGAAAGCGACCCAGCCATGCCCGGTGCCAGGTTTCGAATGTGATTAACCCGGCCAAACCAGATTAACAACGAAAGCCCCCCGAACATCCAGAGCAGCTGTCCGAAAAAGCCAAACGACAGAACGGCTGTCATACCGGAAAGCTGAAAAGCCTCAGCAATGCGGGATCCTCCAACCATGAAATTTGCCGCAAGAACAATGGGGATACCGGCAAATAACAGGGATCGAATTGTTGGCCCGAATTGCCAGCGCACCATCAGCATACCCAAACCAACCGACAAAATCATGGCGAAAAAGATTTCCGGCAGAGCAATTACAGGACGTATCCATACTGCAATATGATGTGCAAAAATCAGAAGTAAAATAATTACTGTTGTTTCGTAAATACCCTTTCTGATGTAGATTGCTTTGTTGGTAATCTGGGCGCGGTGATCAATTAAAATCACAGAGGCCACCAAACCGATATATCCAATCAAAGGATAAAACTCATCAAGCGGAACACCTGCGGCTTGCCCGATAAATAGACGCCGAAAAGCTTCAATTCCGGTTAGGATAAAAAAGCCGCGTACCAAAAACATAAATTGAGTGGCCTTAGTACCCAAAAACAGCTCTTTTGAAGAGGGTACCACCATTTCTTCGGGACTGATTTTTTGGTTGGCGAAAATTTTTCTGATTTCCTGTCCTCCAACAAAAAAAGAGGCCATCAAGGCCGTAATTGTTACTCGGCTTGTAAGCTCGATCATTGGGAACTGAGGCAATCCCGGGGTTGCAAGGCCGGTATTCACCATGATGTAACCCATCAAAAGGCCAAATACAACAATGATAAGAATGGGAGAATAACGTGTTCCGGCTACTATGGTGCGGGAAATAAGCACCATTGAAATAACGAGTAACAAGGTTAGCCAATATTGGTTCAGAATGTGAACTATGGCAAAATTATCATACACAAAATCCATACGTCATCGATCTTTTCGCACTTGTATTTTCTACGAGCTTTACACAGCAGATTATGGGTAAACTTCTGGCCGGATGTACCGCTTTCAATAGAAATGAAGTGCCAGAAAACGGACGAAAGCTACGATTTTGGGGTATAAATACCTATGTGGTTTCTAAATTTGACGAATCAATAAAAACGTATGAGAGAAAACGGTCCATCCGGAATGAACCTCCCTAAATCGGGTAAGAGGCTTGAATGAACACCGACACGCATACTCTTCTCAAATTTCCGCCAATTTCAATTTTGTTTCATCTCAAACCTAACCACTACTCCGCCGAGATGGCAATCGGGTTGGCGTAGAAGTGATTGAAAAAATCGGGTATTACGGTAAGCGGATAGCTTGAATGTGTATTGATGAGAATGGCAATACCGGTACGTCTCTCAGGAGAAAATGCGATTTCACTGCGGAAGCCGTTCACGTAACCGCCATGATACACAATACGCTGGCCGTGATTGTAGAGCACTCTCCAGCCGAGGCCATAATGCGACTGATTTATCCCATCCCAGTGGCGGCTGAATCTCTGATTACGGATGGTTACGACCGGTTCGTAAATCGTCTCGAGTGCATCCATAGAAATGATATCTGGATAATGTCCGGTTAACAGTAACAGCCACTTACCCATATCAACTGCAGAGGAGTTAATCCCTCCGGATGATACTGCATTATAGTAATTACGGGAGATTGGTACAGGCAAGCGTCCACGGTTACGTGAATGGAAAATGTGTGGTGTAGCCCTGTTTTCTGCATTAAAGATGCCTGCATAATTTGAGGAAGAGTGATTCATTTCAAGTGGTACAAACAGCCTTTCTTGCAGAAGCGTATTGAAATTGGTTTCTGTACGTGCTTCAATCACCTTTTCAATTACAGAAAAAGCAACATTTTGATAGGAGTGTTGAGCTCCTTCTCTTGCAACAAGTGGTACAAGTTGCAGCCGGGGGATGATATTTTCGAGTGTGAGGCCGTCTTCAATTAAATTTGTGTAGGCATGGCGTGGCAGCCCTGTGGTATGAGAAAGCAGATGGCTGACCCGAATTCGGCTTGATTGTTCAGGATTGTGCAGCATAAAATAGGGCACAGCCGCAGAAACCGGCTCATCCAGGCTTATGGCGCCCTCTTCTTCAAGAATAGCAGCAAGAACAGAAGAAAATCCTTTAGAAAGGCTTCCCAGCCTGAAGATTGTACTCTCATCAACAGGCTCTGATTTGCCCCTCTCTTTCACCCCGAAACCCTGCTGAAAAACAACACGCCCATCCTTCACGATGACCACGGCTGCACCCGGAATATTCTCTTCCATCATGCCCTCTTCAAAATTACGGGCAAACTCATCGAGATAAAAAGCGAGCTCCTCATCCATCACCCACTCTTCGGGTTCCGGTTTCGCTTCCGGTTCAGCAATATTCTCTGCCTTGAAACCGGTAAATGCAAGGTACGATCCAAGCATAACAAAAAAAATGAGTGCGGCAGATAGAAATCGGGTCACAGGGTGTGGCTTTGGTGTAAAAAGTTGGCTATCTGAATTGTGATATCATTAACAGCAAGAATACAAAAAATCTTACTATGATAATAATCTGTGGAAGGTTAAAAATTATAATTAGTAGTGCCGAGGATTTGGGGGGCTAAATGGAATGATGCTTCTTTCGAAAATTAACTCAATATGAAGTAAACAGAGGTCAATTCGAGCGTAACACCGACGCACTCTGTCGGAATGAAGACGAAAACCCCTATTTGTGAATGAAATTTCATTGATTCAAGAACACCTCTTCTTGTTGGGTCAGTTACTCATCAAATCTGTTTAAATTAGCGTTTTTAGCTATTGTGATCACACTCCTGAATCTCCTCTAAAAAGGGTGAGATTGTAATCCTATTTATTAAGACAACGAAAAATAAAGCGGGTTCTCGTTGTTACTCCAGTTTGCCCCGATCGCATGTATTGCACTCGAACTGACGGGCAAATACATTATCTCTATGCTAACCAATATATCCCATACACTCTAATAAACAGCTACCATAGTGTATGGGCTATGATGCCATTCAAGGTATAAATAGTATATTGAAAGTAGATAGCATTGTTCGTAACCACTCTCATGCTTACGGGATGCCTGATTATATTTTGGATGGCCAGAATCACAAAATAACGGAGAAAAATCTGCATGAAAAAAGAGTCTTCTGTTGTAAAAATGAGCCGCCGCGAACACAAAGAATTTCAAAAGCATAATTACAAGAGAAATGCGAGTATCAAAGGGCCTGTACAGGAGATGCCAAATTACATCGTAAAAGAGTGGCAGGGGGGAAACCCGTTCTGACAGAGCTCTGTTTTTCTAAAATCACTTATTGTAAAGCTTGCGAAGAGCTGCCAACCCCTTGTGCATGAGACACAAGGGGCTAAATAACTTATTTTTTATGCGTGATGAGTTATATCGGTAATGGCTTAAATCTCTATCCCCTGAAAAATGAAAGGCTCTGTTTCAACAAACTGTGCTGAAGTTTCTCCGGAATAAAGTTCGCCGCCGTCAGTTCGCAGTACTTTTACGGATGATGTTTCACTGAAATCAAATTTGTTAAGGTCTACCCAGAAGGTGTTGGGCGTTACAGCTGTTTCAAAAAAATAGCGCATATTCTTATGATCGGCCACAACACGCCACTGTGTGGTTGAAAGGTTGGGATAACCTTCAATTTCATAACCATAGGGAACGGAGGTATTTCTGAGAACACTAAATGTAGATGCTACTGAAAGTTGAGGGTCATCCGTTAAAGGCACGTGGTTGATGTAGTAATGAGCTCGAACAAACCTGTCAGTAGATTTTACTGTACCCGGCAGAAATACATTGCCGGGAATGCTTTGCCAATATTTCAAAAGAGAGAGTTGTTCATTGTAAGGAGGGTCATTCGTCATTACGATGTATGAAGGGTCATGATGAATAACAAGTTTTCCCTCAATATATTCGAATATAGCGCTGTCTCCGGTTGCATCAGAGAGAGAGAGGTGAACGGTTGTGAATTTATCAGTGCCGGGTATAAAATCGGTAATGACAACAAATTCTTCTTTTTGGAGCTCCTCCACAGCTTCTGCAACGGTAGCAAAATTATCAAGCACATATTGAGCCCATGCTGAAATTGCTATTCCAGGCCGTTCTTCTTCATGATCAAAATCGGGGTATTCTGATTCTACCAGCCAAAGAAGATTGGCTACAAGACCGGCTTCGTTCATGCCGTCTGTTGTTGATATGTCAAAAGAGCTAACGGCAAGGCTGCCATATTTTGAGGTCCAGGTGAGAGAGTTAGCACCAACAGCTGTTGACCGCTCCATACCCCGAGGAAAAACCCATAAGCTGGCAGGTATTGGCAGTGAAAAATCCATATTTCTGCCGGTGAGGAATGTATCATTTGGCCCTTTATAAATTATCCGAGTACATGCATCTGCCAATGGCGATGCAATCTGGAGAATAAGAGCAGTAATACAGATTTTTGCAATCCACTTAAATGCGATGATTTTCATACTATGGGGGCTTTGAAAAACC
>REDS01000053.1 GCA_007693395.1 Balneolaceae bacterium
ATCCTGTTCTATTTTGGAAAATTAAACCTCTACCCACAAGGTTTCCCGTAGAACCAAAATTAACATCGGTATTGTGGCAGAAGAGAGAGATCAGGTAAGAGAAACGGGTTTAGCTACCGATCCTGCCACCTTTAATTACATTGGCCAAAGACGTTATACCTGGCAATCTGAAGAGATAAAAATTGGCACCTACCGGCAAGGTACAGTTACTATACATCTGGTTGATGCTGCAAGAAACGAAGCTGTTTGGGTAGGGATTTCTGAGCGGGTTATTGATGAAAGAGAGGAGAGGCTGCAAAGAACCATCCGTGAAGGTGTAAAAGAGATGTTTGAGAAAATCCCCTGAATTGTATCAAATTTGATAATTTATTCACCAAAGCCCACCCTTAATGATGCAATATTTGCAGCTACCTCAAGGGTTAACGGGGCATTATCACCATAATGCTCTTTAATTTTTGCGTAACTAATCGTCAAAAAATATTCAGCCTCTTCATACCTTTCCAATAACAGAAGAGAACGGCCAAGCCTTGCTTTAGCCAGGGCAATCTGAACGTTTTCGTGATCAAAAATATCTTTTCGCAAATCAACTTCCTCTCTGAGGTACTTTTCAGCATTCTCCGGCATCTCTTTTTCGATAAACACACCGCCCATTGAATAGAGGGTATTCGCAATATCTGGATGATTACCCGGAAGGGCGCTACGGCGTTGTTCAAGTGATAACCTGTAATATTTTACTGCATCGGGATAGGACTCCATTATGCGAAAAAGTTCTGCAAGATTGTACTGAACCACCCCAATAAACGGATGTGTTTCCGGAAAGATCGCTTGCCCTATGGCAAGGGCTTGACGGAGATTTTCCTCTGCGAGGTGATAATCGCCCCGATCCTGATGCAGGCCGGAGTATCCGTTCAGGATATAAGCCATAAATGGGTGTTCACTACCCAACACATTCTCAATCAACTCCACTGCCTCACTGAAAAGGGCATCTGCTTCTTCATATTGCCCGTCGTTCTGCAATGAAATGGCGAGATTATTCAGGTTGATTGCAAGATTCGATCCCTGCTCAGGCTGGCCTCTTCGCAAATCGATAATCCGGCGATAATATTGGTATGCCTCCTCTTTCTCACCAAGCTCCTCGAGCGACATGGCCAGGGTATTCATCACGCTTGCTGTCTCTGGATGATCGGCTCCGTTAAGACGAATACTCAGATCCAGCGCCTGGCGGGCAGCATCCGCTGCAGCATCAAAATTATCAAGGCGGTATTCAAGATTGGCAAGCCTGAGCATGGCCGCTGCCAGCCTTGGCGACCTTTCTCTCTCCTGCTGAAAGAGTGCAACGGAACGGCTGATTGCCTGATATGATGGTTCATAAAGCCCCAGGTTGCTGTAAATATTACCGATCATACTCAAGATTTGGGCCTGCAGAAGCGGTTCATCTTCAAGTTCGTTCAGTGCCCTATCGTAACCCTGATCCAGAAGTTCCCGGGCTGTCATGGAGCCATCATTGGCACGGTTGGGATCTGATCCGTCAAAAATTTGTGCCAGAAAAGCAGATACTTGTTCCGCCTCACGCGCGCTTTGTTCCGCCTGTTTAGCCTGATACATTGTTGCAGTAATTCCACCTATAAGTACAATAAAAATCATGGCTGCGGCTGCCATTGCCCAGCGGTTTCGGAGGATAAATTTTCGCGATCGATAGCCAAACGTATCTGGGCGTGCAGAAACGGGCAGGCTCTTTTGATAGCGTTCAAGGTCTGTTATCAAAGCCTCTACTGATCCGTATCGTCGTTCCGGGTCTTTATGCAGGCTTTTATAAATAATGGCGTCGAGGTCTCCTTTAAGCCTGCCGGCAAGCTCAACAATGGTAGTGCCACGTTCTTTTGCAAGCTGTTTTTTTAGATCAATTTTTGACGAACCCATAAATCGTTTACTTGCCAGTGGCGGATCTTCCTCAAGAAGCCGTTGTTCAACTTCTTTGTAGGATAGGTTGTTTAGGTCAAATGGGTGCAGTCCGGTCAATAATTTACTCAGAAGGATTCCGAGTGAGTAGAGATCAGTAGATGTTGTTACCATTTTTCCGGATATCTGCTCAGGTGATGCATACTCAAGGCTCAGCATTCGCATCCCCGGTTGCGTTTCAATGGCAGAACCTTCATATAGATTAGGATCTACTAACTTCGCAATACCAAAGTCGAGAATTTTAATCCGGCCCTCTTTGGTAACAAAAATATTCTCCGGTTTCAGGTCCCGATGGATAACCAAAGAAGTATGTGCATATTGAATAGCCTTGCAAATGGTGGTAAACAATTTAAGACGCTCTTCAATAGGTAACTTTCGGTTGTTAGAATATTCCAGAATATTTTCTCCGGCCACATATTCCATCACCATATACGGAACACGGTCGGCGGTGATACCGCTATCCACAAAACCGGAAATATTGGGGTGCTGCAGGCCGGAAAGGATGTGCTGCTCAAGTCTGAACCGCTCCATGTGTGATGGCGTAAGCAGGTTTTTATGAATTACTTTAAGTGCGCCGGTCTGTTTAATACCGCTCTCATCCACCCGCTGCACTTTATATACACGGCCCATACCTCCATGCCCAATCAGTTCCTGAATATCCCAGCGCCCAATTTTTTTTCCTTCAAAATAGTCGTCTGTATAAGCTTGCTCAGAAATCAGCGCATCCAGCTCTTGAATAAGCTTCTCATTTTTCCCGAGCCTCTCTTCAAAAAAGCGGTCCGACTCTTCCAGCTGACTCAGCATCTCCCTGATTTTATCTTCCAGCTCCGTGTCCTCGCCGCACACTCTTTTTATATAGTCGGTTCGCCCCTCAGGAGGCAGGGTAAGAACCATGTCAAAAATGCGGCTTAGCTGTTTCCAGTCGTTTTGGTTCATAGATTTGTAATTACTGTGTTACTGTTATGCCCCTTTTACAAATTCCATCAACAAACATGAGTTCCATTTAAACATGTACAATTTGATAGAACCCGTCATATTGACGAGTCTTATAAACGTTATGTCGAACGCAGGTTTAAAATGAGCTGCATCATGATGCCTTCAGCTCGTTGTACAGCCACAATTTCGCTTTCGCCCAGTCACGATCTACCGTTCTGGAGGTTACACCAAGCGCCACTGAAATTTCCGGTATCGACATACCTCCAAAAAAACGCATCTCCACAACCTGACCCCTTCTCGAATCTATCTCACTTAGTTTATTTATCAGTTCGTTCATCTCGATAATCTCTTCAGAATGTTCTTCAAGATCGAGTTTCTCTTCATCAAGTGTAATGGGACGCATTTTACCACCTCTGCGAAGCGCCACTTTTTTCCGGGCATAATCCACCAAAATCTGTCTCATACATCGTGAAGCTATTGAATAAAAATGTGCTCTGTTCTGCCACTCTACTTCTGCATTTCCCAACATCTTCAGATAAAGCTCGTGAACCAGAGCTGTTTTTTGCAGTGTTTGAGCATTTCGTTCAAAGGCAAGGTGTTTGCGCGCAATATCCTTTAGCTGTCCGTACACATGCGGGTATAGCGAGTCCAGAGCAGCTTTATCTCCGTTCTGAGCTTTGGCGAGCAACCTTGTTATTTCCCCAATTTTTTCCAACAGCAGTGGATTTGGTTTATGTCGTGATTAGAAATTGTTTTGCGCAATAGTGATACAAATCAGCTAAACGCTGAACCTTCAATCATTATCAGAAAAAATTTTACTCAACTATAACCACTATAGCAACTATTTAACACAACTAAATGAATTTAATTCATAACTGCATAAGTGATTTTCAGCCAATATATAAGAGGTTTTTTACTTCGCACCTCATGTAAAAAGAAACGTAAACCGGGTACGCTTTGAACTCTATGTCCATCAATCCGAAAATAATTATACTGCTTGGCTTTATGCTTTTGGAGGCATTACCGGGGATTTCACAAAACAGATCTTTCTGGGATGATACAGATTTATCCCTGTTTAGGTCGGGAGGCAGTATAGGCCTTACCGCTTCAATGTACACGGCACAGGGCATCGATAACCGCCGGCCACCTGGAGTTCTTCAAACCAACGCCAATTTTAATTTTACAACGCTCGGGTTCAGAAGCGGCTTTTCACTGAACTATTCTACTGATGATTCCGGATTCCGCCAAAACATGAATTCTATCAGCTACAGCGCGCAATGGCGGTGGCTAACTCTTCGTGCCGGTGATGTAAATACCCGATTTTCAGACTACAGCCTAAATGGAACTACGATACGCGGAGGTTATGTACGGGCTAATACCGGCAATTTTTCTGCAGAGTTGATTGGCGGTAAATCAAAGCGTGTAGTCAGGCCCTCACTCGAATCAGCCTTTCGGGAACCGTCGTTTGATCAGTGGGCATTTGGCGCAAAAATGGGGATTCGCAGTAGTGATGGCAGCTATTTTAACCTCAACACGTTCTATGCTCAGGATGATGCTGCCTCACTTAGCGGTGAGATTATCGAAATAAAACCACAGGAGAACCTAACCATAACCCCCGATTTCAGACTCAACCTGTTCGACGGCCGGTTTTCGCTGGAAAGCCAGTTTACGGCATCGGTTTTCACTCGTGATCTGGAAGGTGAACCTTTTTCTGCATCCGATCTTGGCATCCCGGTATTTTTTACCACCATTTATCAGCCAAGGGCAAGTACCCATGTTAATTATGCAGGCAAAGCTCTTGCCGGTTTCCGGTTCGATATGTTCGACCTGAACCTGGGCTATGAGCGCGTTCAACCCGGATTTATGTCGCTTGGCCGTGGTACGGTTCGCAACGATATTGAAAACATAACCCTGAGCCCTGCTGTACGCTTTTTCCAAAACCGGCTCTCCATTCGCACAGATGTAACTCTGGGCAGAGACAACCTTCTGGGTACTCGATTTCAAACACAGAACAACACAGGAATTGGCACCAATGTGCAGGTTACTTTTAGCGAAACCTTCCATCTTACCACATCTTATAACCTGCTTCTGAACAACATTACCATGACCAATCTCGAAGGAGCAGAGCAGCAGGCAGGCGGGCAATCGCAGGTATCTCATAATTTTCTTCTTCAGCCAAACTTTACCATTCTCGGCGAAGATTTTGTGCACAACATCGCAGTTACCGGTGGTTATCTCAGCATCAGCAGTGAATTTGATGGCGATCCACAAGCAGCCAACTCCTTTTCATCAGTCTCATACACAGGCATGCTAAGCTATGCTATTACACTCCCTGCCGGGTTAACCATAACCAGTTCCGGCAACTACTTAACCAACAGCTCTGATGGCGGCGACATACAAAATATCGGGGCTAATGCCGGCACCAGCTACGCTCTATTCAACCGCAAGCTAACTCTCGGTGTAAATCTCGGCATCAACCGAAACAGACTGGAGCGGGAGCTACCTGATGGCACTGCATTCACAAACA
>REDS01000063.1 GCA_007693395.1 Balneolaceae bacterium
ATATGAGTTTTCGACTTCGTCCCTCCTGAAAAGCGTCGGGACTGCGCTCTAACTGACGATTCCCTTAATTGTAAGATCGAACTCACGTTAAATCAAAATGAAATCAGTATGTAAATCCAAGCTTGTCGAGACCGTATTGAATCTCTTCGCTGCTCATGAAGAGCTCCCATAACAATCCTGTGCGGTGGTTTTCAATCATCACAACAATAGGGCCCTGATCAATGGCGAGGTATCGCTCCGGGAACCAGTTCTCTTCGATGCTCAGGGCATCATAAAAACCATAAGGGCCAAATGTTTCTTCATAGTAGTTTTCATAAAGATTACGGATCACTTTCATAGACTCTTCGGGGGTGTATGGAAATGAAGAGAGGGCAGCTGTTGGTGTAATCACTCCAACATCATCTACATGAGGCTTGTGTGCCCGATACCCTGTTGTTGAATAACTGGCGGTTAAACCCCATAAATCTTCACCGTAACCCGCAAATCCATATGGATTTTCTTTGGCATATTCATAGTGAATCAGGGAGTGATTTCGGTTATTATCCCAGAAATTTCCATATTCATCTTCAAGATTTCGGGGGTCAAGCCCGAGATATGAGTAGTGAGCCCAAAAGAGCGGACCGCTATACTCAACCGCACCATTGTGGCTGAATGGAAGCGAATAACCATACGCTTCATGTTCTTCAAGGGCGATATCACCACCCCGCGCCCAGCCCTCGTGGTAAACTTCCGGTTCTATTGGATAGGTTGGTGAAGCAGCTGCCAGGATGTATGTGATGAGCGTTTCGTCATACCCATGAATAGTGTGATCCATTCCAAAATCGTGGTTGGGCGACCAATGCCAGTAAAGCGCGTTTTCTTCGCCATTTTTGGTGTGCCAGTTCCAGTTAACTTCACGCCATAATGTGTCAATTCGGTCGGCAATTGAATTTTCGCGATCTGAGCCATCGCGCAGATACTGCCGTACTGTAAGCAGCCCCTGTACAAGGAATGCGGTTTCAACAATGTCGGCAGCATCATCCATATCGCTGAAAGGCCTTGTTTCGCCGGTTGGCCCATACATCCAGTGCGGCCATACACCATTATACCGTTCTGCAGTTTCCAGAAAATCTACAATTCGTTCAAACCTGTCAACGGCTTCATCTCTGGTGATAAAACCCCGCTCAACGCCAACGATGATGGCCATCAGACCAAACCCGGATCCACCGGCAGTTACTACTTCACGGTCATCCTGAGGGTAGTGCCCATCCATGTGGTATCGCTCACGGGCCAAACCGGAATTTGGTTCAGCGCCATCCCAGAAATACTGAAAGGTTGCATATTGTACTTTGTCGAGCAGTTCATCGTCGGTTAGCTGCTCGGGTTGATCAGCCCGGCTTTCGTCAAGATCGGCAGAATCATTATCGCAAGAGATGATTGAGAAAGTTAATAATGGCAATAAAAAAAGAAGAGTTACCTGATTTTTTAGATAATTCATAAGTCTTTGGTCAGATTAACATTGTATTGAATAATTCGCGTGTAGCTTGGGGTCGTTTTGATATTAATTGATTACCGGGCATCCATTGCCAGCCGGAAACCAATATTAAAAGTGGCACTTTCCCGGGAGTGAGACTGGCGTGCCGAAACACGATAACTGTAACAGACCTCTTTTTGGCACAAAAAAGATCCGCCACGAGTAACTTTTTCATCCGGATTTTCTACAAACAGGGCGGGGTTTCCTTCATAAAGCCGGAATGTGTCGGATGTCCACTCCCAAACATTTCCACCCATGTCGGTCAAACCGGCTTCTGTTTTGCCAAACTCACCTACGGGCGATGTATACAGATAACCATCTTCAGCGCTGTTCTCAATTGGAAATTGTCCCTGCCATACATTGGCGCGATAAACTCCGTTCTCTACCAGTTCATTGCCCCAGCTGTATGGATTACCGCTGTTCACTCCGCCTTTTGCAGCATATTCCCATTCAATTTCTGTAGGGAGTCTTTTGCCTGCCCACTCAGCAAAGGCATTTGCATCGTTCCAGCTTATATGAGTTACTGGATGGTTGTCATCTGCTTCGTAACCCTGTAAACCCAGCGGGTATTTCCAGCTTGCGCCTTCAATCATAGCCCAGCGGCCTGTTTCATAGTCCATCACAACCGAATCTCCAAAGCGCTCTGCTTCAGTCTGATAGCCGGTTTCTTCAACAAAGCGTCGAAATTCTGAAACTGTAACGGGACTTACATCAATAAAAAATGGATCCACATCCGTTCTGAAGGCCGGTGCCTCATTGGGAAGGGTATTCTCTGCGCCGATGATAATTTCACCGCCACTGAAGTAAACCATCCCATCAGGGATAACGGGTGGTTCATTTGTGGTGCAACCGGCCACTAACAGTGCCATGATGAGCAGAACGGAAGATTTAGGGGTCATTATTATCAAATTAATTTATAGCTGATTATTCAGTTATAAAGTAAAGCAAGATTTAGCTAAAAATAAATGTATCTCTGCGTGTTACTTAAACTCGATTTCTGCCACAACCGGAAAGTGGTCAGACGGATACTTTAAACCGTCGTAGCTGTCGGTAAGCACACCGTAACGCTTTACGCTGAAGTGATCTGTGAGGAATATATAATCAATTCTGCGGTCGGGTACGCGGGTAAAACTGAAACCGTTAAAAGTGCCCGTTGGCCCGTGTGGCGGATTTTCTGTGATGTTGTAGGCATCGAGGAAACGACCGTGATCGATCACTTTTTCATACGCTTTATTGCCCGGAACGGCATTCAAATCACCCAGAAAAAGTATTTTAGCATCAGGGGCCGTATGTTCGTCTACATGTTCCAGAACCATTCTGCTGCTGTTTTCCCGTGCCTCCTGGCTTTCATGATCGAAGTGTACATTGTAAACGTAGAACTCTTTTCCGGATTCAATGTGTTCAAATTTACCCCATGTACAAATTCTGTGGAAATTTACTCCCCAATCCATTGAGGGGCGATCGGGAGTTTTCGACAGCCAAAATGTATCGTGCTCCAGTACGCGAAATAGATCAGGATCATAAAATATAGCACTGTGTTCCCCTTCGGTATCGCCATCATCGCGGGCTACACCGATGTACTCCTGTCCGAGCATTTCTCGCAGATCCTGTAACTGGTTATGTTCCCCTTCCTGAGAACCCCAGAGTGCGATATCATGAAAACGAATTACATTGGCAACGTGATCTTTTCGCATTTCCCAGCTATTATCGTGCTCGGGAGGGGTATAGTAGAAAATGTTGTAGGATGAGATGTTAAAGTTCTGAGCAACTGCTTGCTGAGGGGTCCACATGAAGAATGATATGACGATTGCGGAGAACACGATTTTAACCATGCCACTCATCTGCTCAATCGATTTTAAAAATCTTTCGGAAGTTTTCATGACGTAATGATTTAGATTAACTGTTTGGATAGTTGGATGTTGATCAATAACTAAAGCCGAGATCATCCAGTGCAGACTGGACTTCGGGTGCCTGCATAAAAAGATCCCATAACAAACCGGAGCGGTGATTTTCAATCATGATAATGATCGGTCCCTGATCAATGGCAAGATATGAATCGGCCCACCAGCCCTCCGTTGGATTAAAGGCATCGTGGAATCCGTATTCACCCCAGAGTTTGTCACCAAGTACATAGTAAAAATGGCGTATTGCCTCCATCGACTCTTCCGGAGTGTAGGGGATGGAGGAGATCGCAGCTGTGGGAGTTATGGTGCCGTTATCCCGGTTCGGTTCATGAGCCAGGTAACCCTCAAAATTGTCGCTTGCGGTTAACCCCCAGCTGTCGGATGAATAGCCCACAAAATTATTTGGGTTTACAATGTTGTGCTGCCGGTTTATAAGTGTATGATTTCGGTTTTGTGTCCAATAATCAGCATAGGTGTCGGTCAGGTTTCGGGGATCCAGCCCAAGAAACGAATAGTGTGCAAAAAAGAGCGGGCCACCATAAGCAAAACCAACCGGTAGATTGATACCATAGTAACTGTTGTTATTTCTGATGGAACCCGATTGCGCCCACCCTTCGTGGTATACGTCCGGCTCAATTCCGTAATTTTCTGATGAAGCGGCCAGTATATAGACAATCAAAGCTTCATTGTAACCGGTGATTGGCATATTCATCTGCCAGCCGTGATTTTCTGACCAGTGCCAGTAGAGAACATTCTGGCCATCGCGTGTGTACCATTCCCACTCAATCGTATCAAGAAGGTGGTTGATGGAGTCGATCAGATCTTGCTCCTGCTCTTGATTTGAATCTAAATATTCGCGGACGGTGATGAGTCCCTGTGCCATAAATGCCGTTTCCACAAGATCTCCGCCATCATCAAACTGGCTGAATGCAATGGTTTTGCCGGTTGAGCCGCTCATCCAGTGGGGCCAGACACCATAAAACCGGTCTGCATCGGCAAGAAAATTTACAATTCTCTCAATTCGGTTTATCCCTTCGCTGCGGCTGATGAAACCGCGGTGTATGCCAACCAATATGGCTTTTAAACCAAAACCACTGCCACCTATTGTTACCAAATCGCCCGATGTGTTTCGTTCTCGTGCCATACCGCTTTGCGGATGTGCAAAATCCCAGAAATAGCCAAAGGTGGCTCGCTGGATCTTTTCCAGAAGTTCTGTATCAGAAATTTCCGGGAATTTAAATTCAGGGTTTAATCCTGTTTGAAATCGTCCGCTGTACTCATCAAAAGAAAAGCCGTTATCGAACTCAAGATCACTACTTATTCGTATTTCGTGATGGCGATAGTAGTCGAGTGGTTCGTTTGCTGTGATTGAAATTGTTTTTCCATCAGCGGAAAGTTCAAAACTCTTCGAAAATGATGGGGAAATACTTACATAATTCTGATAGTCCTGGGTATCCAGATCATCAGAAAACTCAATCTCAAGTGTCAGATTGTTATAGGTAACATTTCTCAGGATGTTTTCTCCCGGAATATCCTGGTCATTAATTCGAATAGATGTAATCTCTGCGGTTCCGTTTACTGTTCTGAAATTATAGACAGCTCCCGGGAAATCGGAACCCTCGGCTGATTCTAACTGATCCGTAATTCGGAGTGTGTAGTTTGTAAGATATTCCAGATCATCTGTGGGTGAAATTGCAATGGTTCTCCCGTTGTTGATCAGATTGATGTTGGCAGCTTGTTCCTCTTCTGTGTCTTCATGCACAATTTTTACGCTATTTTGGGCAGAGGTTTGGCCTACCGGAACAGAAAATTCAATCCGGATAGTGGGGGAAACAGAGATATCATTCGTGGTTTGATCCGAACTGAAGGTAGTTCCTGAAACGGATACTGAGATTAGTTGAAATGTTTCGGATGGATCCGGTTCTGTGGTACTATCACTGCAGCCGGCAATAAGTAAGGCTGCAAACAATCCGCAAATAATAAATGGATTGAAATAAATTGATATAAAAAATGGTTTTGCGGACTTCATCATTTGAAAGTAGCTCAATACGGAAAAATAATACCCGGTACACATTGAAAAACAAATATGTACCGGGCAGAAGGTATGCTGTTGAGGTTTTAACCTCAGGGATTTGGGAAATTAGTTATCTGATTCGTACATCAAGCGTATTTCTGCGTCAGAAAGTACCTGATGATAAATCTTAATGTCGTCAAGCTGACCTTTGAAGTGGTTTGAAGTCGGGAAGTCGTATCCGCCCCAGGGTTCGTTACTCCAGAGTTCGCCTGCTCGTGATTGCAAGAATCCGAATGCAAAATCATCATACACTTCCGGTGATTGGCCATTGAATGTGAGCCCTGTTGTATTTCTCTGGATGGACTCTTCAGGCCACAGATCAAAATCGAAGCTCTTCATCAGGTCACCGTTGTAGTACATTTTCGCTCTTCTTTCGGCGCCATCATATGTTAGAGTAACATGCAGCCAGTTATCTCTGAGGAGATTAACCATTTGCTGAGGACTCAGGCTTCTTGCATAGTCCCAGCCTTGCCAGCCGCCACTGTTTCTGTCGGTCGCTTCTGCCGGGAACCACATATCTTCACCAAAGGTGGACCCGTCAGAGGTTTCAAACTGAAGTGCAAATTTAGCAGATTCATAGTTTGCGGCAATTTCAAATTGAATTCCAAAGAAGGCTCCAATACCAAGCACAAAATGTCCGGCAGGATCTCCGTTCTCATTTACGTGGCCTTCAGAATTTGTTTTTACCCAGAAACTAAGTGTGAAATCGGAAGTGCTGATCAGGTCGGCTGCATTAGGTACTTCGATAATACTGGTATTCCCGTTAAATACTGCAACCTGTCCGGCTTCCGGATTTCTTGGATCACCATAAGTGATGTCGATTTCTTCTGAAGCATTGTAATTTCCAACAGCATCTTCTGCATTTCCATCAAGCGGCCAGTGAGCTACCATTCCCGGAGGACTAAAAGTACCTTCAGTTTTGAAAGTTCTGGAAGTGTTGGCCAGGGGCTGATCATCTTCATTCAATAGCCCGCTTCTGAGTTCCAGCTGGTATAATGCGCCTGAGCCGAGATCTTCTTCGGGCTGAATGGTAAGAGTTGGTCCGTTGGCTGAGATTTGAATTGGCATCTCAGTTTCATCATAATCCTGAATGAGTGCAATATTAGCCTGAGTAGCAGTTGCAGGATTAATATTTGAGTTAAACGTAATCTCAATGGTTGCATCCAGAGGTACATTATCCGGTGCTGTTGGTGCATTAAGATCCAATCCGCCCACTGTCATCGATTCGATGTTGAGTGTTAGTGGTTCATCACTATCGGTTCCACAAGATTGAAGCATTACGGCCATTAAGGCAACTGCCGCGATGATCATCATTGTAATTTTTTTTGATTTCATAGAGTAAGGTTTGAATGGTTTATGGTAGGATTATTTACAGTTTGCATTGATATCTGCGCAGATCGTTTTGTTATTGTTCTTAAAAAATCTCGCGTGTATGCCACTCAGTTTTGAAGTACGAAACAAAGCACGGCAAATATCGCAGGTCATTATGGTGCAATAATTAATTACAAAATATAAAATAAATAATGCAAAAAATAGTGCAAAAATTAAGTTGATTGTATTTCACGAAATAGAGCGAGTTAAAATGAATTTACTGTGAAAATTTTGAAAATCGGGTAAAAAATGTAATCAAACTAACTGTTTACCATCAAGCTATTTAGAAAAGAGTGTTTTGGATGTCTTTATACTAAAATGCAAATACCGGAAAATAGATTTGCATTAAAATAGCAATTAGTGCAAAAAAATTTATATTTTGCATGAAGCTTGTTTTCCGAAAAAAGATCTTCAGAAAAAAGCTCTATTAGAATTTTAAAAACAGAAGAGGTAAACCATGAGACAAAGGTTACAGAATTTCAGCTACTTCATTGGTTTCGTTATAACGGCTTCCATACTGCTTGGAAGTACTGCCAGCATTTTTGCTCAGCATCAGGTTAGCGGAACAATAACGGAAGAAGGCACAGGAGAGCCCTTAATGGGCGTAAATATTGTTATTGAAGGAACCACCATTGGCACATCATCGAATGTAGATGGTGAGTACCAGTTAAACATACCTTCAGATGATCAGGTTCTTGTATTCTCCTTTATAGGATACGAAACCAAACAAGTTAATGTTGATGGCAGATCGGTTATTGATGTGACCCTTGCAGAAATCTCTATTATAGGTGAAGATCTTGTGGTTGTTGGGTACGGAACTCAGCGAAGAAGAGATGTAACCGGTTCCGTTTCCAGGGTGGATGGAGAGAGAATTACACGAATTGCTACTCAATCTGTAGATCAGGCATTGCAGGGTGTTGCTGCAGGTGTGCAGGTTACACCATCATCGGGTGCTCCCGGTGCCGGTTCGGTTATTCGGATACGTGGTGTTGGAACACTGGGCGATGCATCACCGCTTTTTGTGGTTGATGGAATGACGACAGATAATATCAATTATCTGAATCCAAATGATATTGAATCGATTGATATTCTGAAGGATGCTTCGGCAACGGCAATTTATGGTGCCCGTGGAGCCAACGGAGTTATTCTTATCACTACAAACAGATCGAATCTTGAAAGGCCGGCTGAGTTCAGTATTAATTACTACTCCGGTTTTCAGCAGGTAGCACGTACTGTGCCGGTTACAAATGCACGTGACTATGCAATGCTTGCAAACGAAGTGGCTGCCAACGAAGGCAATTCACCACCGTTTGGAAATCCGGATGCTTTTGGGGAAGGAACCAACTGGCAGGATGAAATTTTCAGAACTGCACCCATCCAGAATTTAAATATTTCAGCATCAGGTGGAACGTCATCAACGGCATATAATATCAGCGGTAGTTACTCCTCACAGGAAGGAATTATCAGGGAAAACTTTCTCGATCGATTTTCACTTCGGCTCAATAATGAATATTTCATCACGGATGATTTTCAGGTAGGCCATAACATAGCAATGGTTTATGAGTCTTATCAAAATGCTCCGGGTGTAGTGGGTGCGGCATACAGGGGCGACCCAACCATACCGGTATTTACCGAAGATGGAGATTATTCCCCAACCGATGTGAGGGCATCTGTTGGAAACCCCGTAGCACAGTTCGAATACAACAGCAACAACGAAAACTCCCGTAACCGAATGATGGGTAACGTCTATCTGAATTACTATTTCCTGGATAATTTCCAGTTCAGAAGTAATTTTGGCCTCGATGCGAATCGTGTAGAAGGCAAAAGTTATTCGCCTATTTACTTTGTTTCACCCATCCAAAATAGTGAACAAACTTCGCTCAATGTCTTTAATAATTTTACAACAAACGTTCTTTGGGAAAATACAATACAGTACCAGGAACAACTGGATAACCACCGGTTTGATGTGCTTCTTGGCTATACCGTTGAACAATTCAGAACCGAAAATCTGAGCGGAAGCCGAATAGGAATTGTTGGTGATGATCCATCACTTTGGTTCCTTAATGCAGGTGATCAGAGCGAAGGTGTACAAAATTCAAACTCTGCCGGTGAGTGGGGTATGGAATCGTATCTGGGCCGTGTAAATTACAACTATCGCGACAGATACATGGTTACAGCAACCATTCGGCGCGATGGATCTTCACGCTTTGGTGCAGACAACCGGTATGGCTGGTTCCCTTCATTTGCCCTTGGGTGGATCCTTTCAGATGAATCGTTCATGCCTCAACCCGACTGGCTCACACAAGTTAAACTTCGAGGAAGCTGGGGAGTTACCGGTAACGACAAGATTGACTTTTACCCCGGTGTACCTACAGTTTCCGGAAACCTGAATGCAGTTTTTGGGCAAGACCCAAGCCTTAATTTTGGTGCCCTGCCAATTGGTTTAGCCAATCCGCAGATTCGCTGGGAAGAGACAACACAGCTGAACATTGGCCTGGAACTTGAACTGTTCAACAGCCGTCTGCGAAGTGAGATAGAGTATTATGATCGCGTAACCGACGGAATTTTGGTTAGAGTGCCGATTCCAAGTTATGTGGGTGCATCACCATCGCCGTTTGTAAATGCGGCAGAAGTGAAAAACTACGGACTTGAGCTGACTGTAAACTGGCAGGATACCCGCGGTGATCTGTTCTACAGCATTGGAATGAATGCAACCACGATAAACAACGAAGTACTCTCATTAGGTCGTGGCAACGAAGACATTTTCGGCGGCGGTGTTGGTGTAGGCGGTATGCTGGCTACACGAACAGTTGTTGGAAGGCCAATCGGCTCATTCTTTGGCTATCAGATGGACGGAATTTTCCAAAACCAGGCAGAAGTAGATGCCGGACCAAGACTTGGAAATGAACAGCCCGGTGACATCAGGTTTAAAGATCTAACCGGTGACGGACAAATCACCACTGACGACCGAACGTTTATTGGCTCGCCAATCCCCGATTATCTTTTCTCTTTCAACTTTGAAATTGGGTACAAAGGCGTTGATTTGAGTGCTGCACTAACCGGTTCATACGGTAATGATGTGTATAATGCCAAGAAGCAGGCGCGTTTTGGAACACCAAACTTTGAACAGTCGGCTCTTAACCGCTGGACAGGAGAAGGATCTACAAATTCCTATCCAAGGATTACAAATGGCGGCCATAATTATAATGTGTCTGATTTCTTTGTGGAAGATGGAAGCTTCCTGAAACTTCAAAGTTTAACACTTGGCTATACATTGAATCCATCGCTAACCAGTGCGCTTGGAATGAGAAACCTCAGGGTTTATGCGAATGGTAACAATCTGTTCACAATAACAGGTTATGACGGTTACACACCGGAAATTACAAGCGGCTCGGTAATTGCATCGGGTATTGACGGTGCATTCTATCCGTTTGCCAGAACCATCACATTTGGTGTAAGTGCCACTTTTTAAATGATGGATAAGCACTCAAAAGAAATTCTAAGACAAAACAAAAATATTATGGACAACTCAAAAACATTTCGTCCCCGCAGGCTGTTACGAACGGCAGGATTGTCTCTTCTGCTTGCTGCGTTTACCGTGGTATCGTGCAGTGATGTTGTAAACAAAACACCACTGGGCCAGCAAACCAGCGAGAACTTTTTCCAAAATGAGCAACATGCCATTCAGGCTACCAATGCAAGCTATCAAAAGCTGAGAGACTGGAATATTCATGTATTTTCATTCCTGGGGCTAACAGATATGATATCTGATGATGCAACCAAAGGCAGTACGCCTACCGATGCAGCGCAACTTCTGGATATTGAAGATCTAACGTTTGATGCCGGCAGCGGCGATGTAAATACCTGGTGGCAAGGTAACTACCAGGGTATCTACAGAACGAATATTGCCATTGAAAATATTCCCGGAATAGATATGAATACCGGCCTCAGAGAAAGGCTGGTAGGTGAAAACCACTTTCTGAGAGGGTATTACTACTTCAACCTTGTAAGAGGTTTTGGAGCCGTTCCTTTGATAACCTCACCACTTGCACCCGATGAGTATGACCAGGAGAGAGTACCTGCAGATCAGATTTACGCTCAGGTTATCAGTGATCTTGAATTTGCAGCAGAAGTTCTGCCTTTCAAATCGGAATATTCTGCGTCGGATTTAGGCCGGGCAACAAAAGGAGCCGCCCATGCACTGCTTGCAAGGGTACATCTCTATTTAGAGAATTACGATCAGGCACTGCAATATGCAAATGAGGTAATCAATTCCGGAGAATACGCTCTTTTGGACGACTACTTCACAATTTTTACCCGGCAGGGAGAAAATTCATCTGAATCAATTTTTGAAGTTCAGGCAACAGAAAGTGAAGAGGGCGGAACCGGTACTCAGTACGGTGAAGTACAAGGTGTGCGCGGGCAGCCAAATTTAGGCTGGGGTTTTAACAGGCCATCGCGCGATCTGGATGCTGCATACGAAAGTGGTGATTTAAGGCAACAGGCCACAATCCTTTCACCATGGGAAGAGTTACCCGATGGTACAGGGCTCACCGTTATCCAGAATGCAACCATGGTTGATGACAGGTATAACAAAAAAGCGTTTGCCCCATCAAACCATGCAGGTGCACGTGGTAACAGTCCCGTTAATATTCGCAGAATCCGTTATGCTGATGTAATCTTAATTGCAGCTGAAGCAAGCTACAGAACCGGAAATGAAGGTGATGCACGCATGTATGTGAATATGATTCGCGACCGGGCACGGGTTGGCAACAGCAACACATTGGGAGTAATTCCCGAAAACATGTCGCCGGTTGTGATGAACTCACTGGATCTGAGCGAAATTAATTCGCAAGTATTTGCACGATTTATTAATGCAAATGGCCCTGCTGATGAAGCCGGTATGGTTCCATTTACACACGATGTTGAAAGCAACCAACCGGTTATTGAGGCCTTAGACGTAATCACATCAGTGAATGGAACAGCAGTAACAAGCCGTTCAGAATTTCTGGCTGCAGTAAATGCGCAAACAGCCGGCTCATCCATTCCAGTAGATATTGTTAGAGTTCAGCACACAGGCAATGGCCAAAGCAATGAACAGCTTACATTAACAATTACTGTTGAAGAACTTCTGCCCGATATCACGGCATCAGGGCAACAGCTGCTGGATGCCATCTGGCAGGAACGACGAGTAGAGCTTGCCATGGAGCAGAAACGCTGGTTTGATCTGATCAGGCAGGGACGCGCTGCTGAAGTGATGCAGGCACTCGGGAAAAACTTTGTAGAAGGGAAACACGAACTGTTCCCAATCCCAACCAATGAGATCGATCTGAGCAACGGTATGTTGCAGCAGAATCCTGGATGGTAAACTTCTTAAGAGGGCAGGTTCTGTAAAGGCCTGCCTCTCTTTTATATAGATGCGGGAAAAGTTAACGCAGAAATCCGCATACCAGTCAATAGTTTCAATAAACAGATCGTGTTAATACAAGATTGATAACAATCTGGCCGGTAAAGAAAAACCGGGCTTCGCCGGATTTGTACTGATCAGAAAATTGAGAGTGCTCATTTCTCTGAAAATTACGTTTTGAAGATATTTAAAGACAATCATATGCATTATAAAAAACAACTCTACACACTATTAATACCATTTTTACTGATCAGCTTTATTTTTGTAAATGCATCTGATCAGTCAATAGCGAAAGAGAATCTCACAGATCCACCTGCAGTAACGGGACAGGGTTCAGCGGATAGCCCCATTCGTATCACACCTCTTCGTCATCCGGAGAAAGTAGATTCTGTGCTGGCACTAATGACTCTTGAAGAAAAAGTTGGTCAGTTAAACCTGTTAAGCAGTGGGTTTGCAGAAACCGGCCCCGTTTTAAGTGAACAGTACAGGGAGATGATCGGTGAAGCAAAACTGGGCGGTGTTTTCAATGCACATACGGTAGAACATACCCTGGATCTGCAGAGAGTTGCCGTGGAAGAGACACGGCTTGGCATACCCCTGCTTTTTGCGTTTGATGTAATTCACGGACATCGTACCATTTTCCCGGTACCTTTGGCCGAAGCATCCACCTGGGACCCTGACCTCATCGAAAAAGCGTCACGAATTGCTGCGAAAGAATCGGCAGCAGCCGGCCTTCACTGGACCTTTACACCCATGATTGATGTATCGCCTGATCCGCGCTGGGGACGAATAGTTGAAAGCTCCGGGGAAGATCCGTTGCTCAATAAACTGTTTGGTGTAGCACGCATTAAAGGATTTCAGGGAGATGATCTTTACGAACTTGACACCATTATGGCAACAGCCAAACATTTTGCAGCGTACGGCATGGCAGAAGCAGGCCGGGATTACAACACCGTAGATATTTCGGAGCGAACGTTAAGAGAAGTACACCTGCCGGCATTTAAAGCCGCTGTAGATGCGGATGTACGAACCTTTATGACCGCATTTAATGAGTACGACGGAGTTCCGGCTACAGGCAGTGATTATTTATTCAACAGAATTTTAAGAGATGAGTGGGGCTTTGATGGTTTTGTGGTTACCGATTACACTGCAATCATGGAGTTGATACCGCACGGATATGCAAGAGACGAAGCGCATGCTGCCGAACTTGCCCTGAATGCAAATGTAGATATGGATATGATGAGTAACATCTTTCTTGAAGAGTTACCGGCCCTTGTTGAACAGGGAATTATCCTGGAAGAACAGATAGATATGGCCGTAGCCAGAATACTTGATATGAAATTTGAACTCGGCCTGTTCGAAGATCCCTACCGATACAGTGATTACGAACGGGAAGCCGAAACCATCATGCGGGAAGACTTTCTTGATTTTGCTCTTGAAGTAGCAGAAAAATCAATCGTACTACTAAAAAATGATGATCTTCTGCCATTAACTGAAGAGAAAAAAAATATCGCAGTTATAGGGCCGCTTGGTGATAATCAGTATGATGTGATGGGATCCTGGTCTGCAGCCGGTGAAGCGTCAGACAATATCTCATTACTCGAAGGACTCACAAATGCAGTAGCATCTGATGTTCAGATTGAATTTGCACAAGGAGTTCCTCTAAGCCTGGATGATGCGAGTACCGATGGAATTGAAGAGGCTGTGCAGCTTGCAAAAGAGTCGGACGTGGTAATTTTAGCACTTGGTGAAGGCAGGCACATGAGTGGCGAGGCTGCATCACGCACAACACTTACACTGCCCGGTGCACAACAAGAGTTACTTGAAGCAATTCATGAAACCGGAACTCCGGTTGTACTGGTATTAATGGCAGGCAGACCCCTCGAAATAAACTGGGCAAACGAACATATACCTGCAATTGTAAATGCATTTTACCTGGGAACACGAACCGGAGATGCAATTGCATCGGTGCTCTATGGAAATCACAATCCAAGTGGCAAACTTACATTTAGCTGGCCATATACTGTTGGGCAGGTGCCCAATGTATACTATCAGAAAAAAACAGGCCGCCCGATTGATCCGAACCAGCGATATACATCGAAGTTCATTGATGCCCCGAATGATCCGCTCTATCCGTTCGGATATGGATTGAGCTACACCTCATTCCAGTATGATGACCTCACTCTGGACAAAGATGAGATAAGGAACGATGGCAACCTTACTGTATCTGTAAAAGTTACAAACAGCGGTGATGTTGCCGGGCACGAAATTGTACAGCTCTACACCCGAAAAATGGTTGCTAGTGTTACCCAGCCTGTGCGGCTGCTGCGCGATTTTGAGAAAATTTATCTTGAACCGGCCGAGTCAAAAATTGTAGAATTTCAACTGAATGCGAGCCAATTAACCTACTTAGATCAACAACTTAATCCTGTTTTGGAACCGGGTGAAGTAAGAGTTTATGTTGGCACAAACGTTGCCCAGACACTGGAAAGTGAATTTTTAATTGTTGAATAAGCAGGATTTCCTATTTTTAGCTGATTTATGAAGGGCATTGGAAATAGGGTGTAACACCATAGTATAAAAGCAGTAACCAACAGGTGTACAAAAACCCTGGAAATTAAAACTGCAGGCATACATTATTTATGAAAATAACCCTTAAAGACATCGCAGACGACACAGGGTATGCAATATCAACGATTTCACGTGTATTGCGGGGTTCTGAGAAAATTAGTATCGAAACACAGGAAAAGGTACTATCTAGCGCGGAAAAACTGGGCTATAAGATTCCAAGAAATGGAGATAATAAATCCAAAGGATACCTGAACATTGCTTTAGTAGCGTCTGGTTTTCATGAAGGTGAATTTTACTCCAGTTATTTCAATGGGCTAAATATAGCTGCAGCCAATCAAAATTCAAGACTTTTCCTGTTTGCCGTACTTAATCACAAAAAAGGCCTGAAAAAATTGCTCAGAGAGTTATCGTACGATTATTTTGACGGCTTTGTACTCTTTATTCCAGAGCTGCAAAGGCATGATTATGAAAAATTAGCTTCAGTTGTTTCTTCAAAGTTTCCAATCATTTCAAACTCCCTGATTGAAGATCCTGTATTTCCCACCGTTACGTTCGACAGTTATTCCGGCGGTTTTCTTGCTGCAAAACACTTTCAGAATCAGGGTTATAAAAAAGTGGGTATTATTCTCGGGCCTGAAAACCGGTCGGAATCACGATTTAGAAAAAATGGATTTGTAGATTACATCGATCAGCGCAATGATATGCAAATTACGTGGGTGTGCAGCGGGAATTACGAATTTGAAGCAGGCGTAGAAGCATTTTTAAAGTTTAAAGAGCTAAAAGAAAAACCCGAAGCCGTTTTTGCTTCTAATGATACCATGGCCGCAGCTTTTCTCGAAACTGCAAAGAAGTACAATTTTAAGATTCCTGAAGATGTAGCACTGCTTGGGTATGATGACCTTCCCCATAACATGTACACGCACCCCACACTATCTTCCGTGCATACGGATTATGAAAAACTTGGAAATGCCACCATTAAAGCTCTGTTCGATTGTTTATCAGATAATAATATCAAGGCGAATCTTTTAAGTTTTGTGCCGGTTTCTATATCACATAAAGAATCATCATAGATGTGAAGTAAATAAATGATAAACAGGCATTATCATAGTCAGAAATTTCTTTTCTTGTCTCAATTCTCTTTCTGCAATAATTAGTACTAAAGCACTTGACGAATCTCGATTTATCAATAATCGTATTGTACTTGCTTTTCATAACCTGGCGCGGTTTTAGAAGCAGGGGTACTTACGAAACAACGGATGATTTTTTTCTCGCAGGACGATCTCTAAGCTGGCCGCTGATTGGGCTCTCTCTTTACGCAACCAACATCTCCATTACAAGCATTATTGGTTTAAGCGGAAGCGGCTACGAAACGGGAATCTCTGTATTTAACTATGAGTGGTCGGGCACTATTATGCTGCTGATTTTTGCAGTATTTATTGTGCCTTTTTACTTAAAGCACAAACTCACAACCATGCCGGAGTTTCTCGGCAAGCGGTTTGATGAACGCTCAAGGCTCTATTTTTCAATAATCTCCATTACTATGAGTGTATTGATTGATATTGCAGGCGCTCTGTTTGCCAGCAGCATTTTATTGAAAGGTATATTTCCTGAAGTAGAACTCTTTGTTTTTGTGATAATTATGGCTGTAGTTACAGGCCTCTATACTGTTGCCGGGGGGCTAAGAGCCGTTGTTGTAACCGATTCTATTCAGGCTATTTTGCTGACTCTTGGCAGTGCCATTGTTGCTGTTGTAGCCTTTCAGCAGATTGGCTCGTGGGAAGAGGTAAGAAGTGCGGTAGCTCCGCAATTTTTAAGCCTCATTCAGCCGGCGGACGATCCTTTTATTCCATGGCCCACACTTTTGATAAGCCTGCCCATCTTGGGATTCTATTTTATGTGTTCAAACCAGCATATGGTACAACGTGTGCTTGGAGCAAAATCGCTTGAAGATGGGCGCAAAGGAGCCATATTTGCCGGGTTATTGAAACTACCTTTGCTATTCATCCTTGTACTCCCCGGTACCCTTGGTCTCATTCTCTATCCTGAAATTGAGAATCCAAACCTGGTTTTCCCGGAGCTTATGTTTGATTTTATTCCCGCCGGGGTGCTCGGCCTGATTCTCACCGGGTTTATAGCTGCCCTGATGTCGAGCATTGATTCGGCGTTGACGGCCTCATCGAGCATTGCCACGATGGATATCTACAAGAAATTCAGGCCAAACAGCAGCCAGAAGCAACTCATAAAAATGGGTAAAGTTTTTATTCTGGCAGCAGTGGCTTTGGCTTCACTCTGGGCACCCTTTATTAATCAGTTTCCTACGTTGTGGGAATACTTGCAGGCTGTGCTCTCATTTTTGAGCCCACCAATTGTAACCTGTTATATTTTCGGGCTGTTCTGGAAACGGGCTACGGCTGATGGTGCTTTCTACTCATTGATTAGCGGCAGTGTTGTGGCGGGGATTATAATCATAAATAACTACTTCTACACACTCTTTTTCCCCATTCACTATCTCTATTCTGCAACCATCATTTTTATGGTGAGCAATATTATTTTAGTCGCTGTGAGCCTGAAGTATCCTGAAAAAGAGATTTCAAGCTTCTTTGATGTGGATGAAGGTGCTATCCCGCCTGCAGAGGTACCCTGGTATAAAAGCCATAAATTCTTCGCTCTGATGGTACTGCTTATTACAGCAGCAGTTGTTTACATATTCTGGTAACTACAAAAGAAGCTTCCGTGTGATCTCTTTCTTATAGAGTTGTAAAGGTGTTGATCGAAAAAGTTCAAGCCATCCGGCTGTTTCCCCCTCAGCAAGCTTCAGCCGATATTCCTGGTAAGCAATCTGCTTTTTATTCATCTTCTCTTTGTGCTTTTCAAAGCATGTTTTGTATCCGGCCGACTTGTTGCCGGAAGTGGAAATACTCTCTCTGTTTTCGTTCATAGTAACGGATTGCAGAGCCTTTTTTACGGTTTTGATGGGTCCGAACTTTTGGGCTAATCGAATCCAGAGATCATAATCCTGAGCCGAGGGAAGGTCTTCATCATACCCGCCAATTGTAAGGATATACTCTTTTTTTGTGAGAACCTGGTTCCCCGCCTGATTATAGTAGAGGAGATCATCAAACGTGATTAGATTTTTTTTCTTCCATGTAAGTTTTCTCTCTCCATAATCCATAATATCGTACGAACAGACTGCCGAATATCCATCTTTGAATGCACTCATCAATAACTCAATACGCTCCGGCATCCATAGGTCATCATCATCAAGTCCCGCAACAAACGGCCCATTTGCATGATTTATGGCAATGTTACGGCTTACAGCGGCACCCAGGGGCTTACTGTTTCTGACGATTTTCACCGGAACTTCTGATTTAATATCAGCTAACAAAGATTCTGTACGATCGTCCGATGCATCATCTACAATTATCAGTTCGAGATTTTGCCACGTCTGCTTCAAAACAGATTCTACTGCACGCATAACAAGATCGGCCCTGTTGCGAGTGGGGATGTAAGCAGAAACAAGGGGTTGGTGCCGATTAATCAAAACTGTTATGATATCTAATGATTATATTTGCGATGCCCGACAGAAACAGGTCACGATTTAAAATTTATGCAAAGCCAAATCCGAATCACAATTGCAATTTGCACCTTTAACAGGGCCTCGTATTTAAAGGATACGCTCGATGATCTGGGAATGCAAACCGCTGATCCCGCACATTTTGAACTGCTTGTGGTGAATAATAACAGCAAGGATGGCACGGAAACAGTTTGTGAAATTTTCAAAAAAACCCATCCCGAAATTAACTTTAAATCTGTAAAAGAGCAGAATCAGGGCCTGTCATACGCCAGAAATCGTGCGGCAAAAGAGGCCGGTTCATCTGTACTGATCTATATAGACGATGATGTAAATCTGCCCGAAAATTACGTCCAAACAGCTATTGATTACGTGGAAAAGAGACCATCAACACTGTGTGCCGGCGGACGGATTTTTGTTTCGTTTGATGATGAAGAAAACACCGATTGGATTCCCAAAGAGTTGATGCCGATGTTTGGCCTGCACGATTTGGGTGATGATAACAGAATCTACCCTCCAACAAATTTCCCTCGGGGTGGTAATATGATGATCCGAAAAACCGTATTTGATGCGTTTGGCTATTTTGATACGACTCTTGGTCGTACGGGAAAAGAGCTTTTGGGCAGTGAAGAGAAAGCATTTTTTGAACGTATCAGAAAAAATGGAGTGGAACTTCACTACTGGGCAGACATGGAGCTGACTCACAGAATTGGGTACAGACGGCTCGAAAAAGAGTATCTCGAAAAACAATCCGTTGGTATTGGTAAAAGTGAACGCCTTCGCCTTGATGGCCAGCCCGTTGAACTGGCAAAAAAGTTCGGTATAGAGCTGATAAAACTCGTGTGGAGCCTTGTACTTTCGGCCGGTTACTATTTGAGTGGAAATTCGAAAGCAGCACGTTTTATCCTTCAGTTCAGAATATGGGTGTTGCAGGGCTTTTTGTCCGGGTATAAATCAGACTAATACTAGTTCTCTCAAACGCACTATAATAAGAAGTTGCAAAACCCCTGCAATTCAGCCTACATTATTTTAATTCCGCAATAACAAAACCGTGTTGTCAGCTTGGGTATAATAGTACGCCAGAGTATCTCCAATACCATCATCTCTTATATAGGGATTGCTCTTGGTTTTATTCTCACCATTCTTCTTTACCCATACATCCTCACCCCTGAGGAGTACGGGCTCACGCGTGTTCTCATTTCAGCTGCTTATATCAGTTCTCAGTTTGCTCATTTTGGGTTGCATAATGTCGTTATCCGCTATTATCCTTTTTTCAAAAATGCCAACCCGGATCATCACGGGTTTCTGTTTTGGTTGATGAGTATCCCAATTATCGGGTTTATTCTATTCACGGCCGTTTATCTGCTTGCCGGAGAAACGATTATTAATGTATATGCCGACAGATCACCACTATTTGTTGAGTACTACCTTTGGGTTATACCACTCACACTTTTCATTTTGTACTACGATATCCTGAATAATTACCTGCGCTCCCTGCGCGATTCAACCACAGGCTCCATAGCCAATGAGGTTATTCAGCGAATTCTGGCCATCGGTTTACTGGTGCTGTATTTCTTTGAATGGATCTCGATTGTTCAATTCATCACGCTTTTTGTGTTTAGCTATATCTCTCAGCCACTCATCATCGGATATCAAATCTGGAAAAAACGGGAGTTTAAACTGATTCCCGATTTAAAAATTATTCGCTCTTCTCTGGTTCGAGGAGTGGCAAAATACAGTATCTACTCCATGCTGGGCGGTTTTACAACTGTAATTGTGTGGAATGTGGATGTGATGATGCTCGGTTCCATGGCCGGCCTCGATCAAACCGCAGTTTATGCCATTGCATTTTATGTAGCCTCCATCATAACCATTCCTCAAAGGTCTATCGAAAAAATTGCAGGGCCCATGCTTGCGGGCTTCATCAAAAACAAAGAGTGGGACGAAGTTGGTTCTATATATCGTAAAACATCGCTGAACCAGCTGATCCCCGGTCTGTTGATTTTCGGCCTGATCTGGATCAACCTTGAAATTCTCTTTCTCATTATGCCGGAATTTTATGCCGCAGGTAAGTGGGTGGTGTTTATTGTTGGTATCGGCAAACTGATGGTGATGGTTTCCGGTGCAAATGGTCTGATTCTTATCAACTCGAAGCATTACAAAATTAGTTTTTACACTAATATTATATTGGTAGCAGTTACCATCGTAGCCAATTACCTGCTAATTCCCATTTATGGCATTGAAGGTGCCGCAATTGCAACAGCCCTGGCACTGTTTACTCACAATGCGGTGAAGTGGTTTTACCTGCTGATACGCCAAAATTTACAGCCTTTTTCTTTGGTAACGCTTTTCGTAGTGGCATTGGGCTCAATTTCCATATACATTTGCTATGCAGTTGTAGATCTCGGTACGGTATGGCTGAATGCACCGGTAAAATCGGCGATTTATCTGCTGATGTTTATGGGGCCGATTGTTTACCTGAATATTTCACCCGATTTAAATAACCTCATTCAAACCATTTATAAGAAATGGAAACCATGAAAGCACTGCTTGTTGATGACAGCACCGAAATCCCAGTGATGACACTCGGGGAATTTCAAAAACCTGAACCTGCCCACCACGAACTCCTTGTAAAAGTTGAAGCAACGGCTTTGAATCGTGCTGACTTGATGCAAAAAGCGGGTAAATATCCGCCACCGAAAGGTGTAACTCCTATTCTTGGGCTTGAAATGGCAGGTATCGTAGAAAAAGCAGGCAAAGATGTGGAAGGATTTCAGAAGGGGGATCATGTGTTTGGTTTGCTTCCGGGAGGCGGATATGCCGAATATTGCACAATTCATGCGGGCCACGCCATGAAAATGACTGAGGAGATGTCGTTCGAAGAAGCAGCCGCCATATCCGAAGTTTTTTTAACAGCCTATCAGGCCGTGATCTGGCTGGGAGAACTTGCCGATAAAGAGACGATTTTGATTCATGCAGGAGCAAGCGGGGTAGGTACGGCAGCAATTCAGCTGGCCAAAGAGCTGAAACAGGCGAGAATTATAACAACTGCGGGCAGCGATGAAAAATGTTCGGTCACTGCCGGCTTGGGTGCCGATCTGTGCATGAACTACAAGCAAGAAAATTTTGCAGATTCGCTTGAAGAGACTTTTGGTAAAAACTGTGTAAATGTGATAGTAGACTTTGTTGGGTCGCCATATTGGGATAACAACATTCGCACCTTAGCACTGGATGGGCGTCTTGTCTACCTGGCGATGCTTGGTGGTGCTACTATTGAAAAGATGAGCCTTGTGCCCATTCTGAGAAAACGCTTAACAATTCGAGGTTCAACGCTGCGAAACAGAAGCGATGAATACAAGACGTCCCTCACGCAGGAATTTCAAAAGACCAGTCTGAATCTTTTTCGGGAAGAGCGCATAAAACCGGTTATAGATTCTGTTTTTGATTGGAAAGATGTTGAGGAGGCACACAGCAGAATGGAAAACAATCAAAATGCCGGGAAAATAATACTTACGGGGATGTAATTTTTTATGAGTATAGATTCAACATCACCAATCGGGATATTTGATTCGGGGATTGGGGGACTCACAGTTGCAAAAGCCGTTATGGATACACTTCCCAATGAGGATATTATCTATTTTGGTGATACAGCAAGAGTGCCTTACGGAATCAAATCAAAAGGAACCATTCAAAAATATTCTGCAGAGATTACGCGATTTCTTGTGAGCAAGAATGTGAAGATGGTGATCATTGCATGTAATTCAGTTTCTGCAGTTGCAAAAGCTATAGTTACTGAAACAGCGGGAGAGTTACCGGTTTTGAATGTGATTGATACCGGCACAAAAGCGGCTATTAAAACCGGGAAAAAACAGATTGGTGTGATCGGTACACTGGCTACCATAAATTCCGGCGCTTATAAAACAGAGCTGCACCAAAGAGATGATTCTCTTGTGATAAAATCAAAGGCATGCCCGATGCTGGTTCCCCTCGCCGAGGAAGGCTGGACAGAAAACGAAGTAGCCATAAAAACTCTCAATATCTATCTCGAAAGGTTTAAGAAAAATGGGGTAGAAGCACTAATTTTGGGCTGTACGCACTATCCGCTTTTTAGAACTTCTATAAAAAAAGTATTTGGCGATCGGGATATTGAAATTATAGACTCTGCAGATGCAGTAGCAAAATCGGCAAGATCGCGCCTGAAAAAACTAAATCTGCTGAATAGTGGGGAGAAACCCGGAAATCTGAGCTGTTTTGTAAGTGATCATCCCCAGAGATTCAGAGAACTGGCAGAACGTTTTTTGGGCAGAGAGATCCCGGATATTTACATCAAACAACTGCAAGAGTAAATGG
>REDS01000086.1 GCA_007693395.1 Balneolaceae bacterium
GTTACGGCGATGGGCGGGCGGCTGCTGAGAAAGTGGATCATGCGGCCACTGAAAAAAGTAAAACAAATTGAAGAGCGGCTCGATGCGGTTAACTGGCTCTACCACAACCACGAGAGGCGGAATGAGCTGCGTGACGAAATGGATCAAATTGGCGACCTGGAGCGGTTAATCAGCCGTATAAGCGTAGGGCGCACCAATGCACGCGACCTTAAGCAACTGCAACTATCACTCGCCCAGATACCAAGAGTGAAAATTCAGATCAGCCAAACAGATAGCTCTCTGATTACAAAGCTGAATGACAACCTGAAACTATTACTCGATGTGCAGGACCGGATTTCTAACGCACTAACAGAAGAACCGCCGGCATCCATTCGGGATGGGGGGATGTTCGCTGAAGGTTTTAATGAAGATCTTGATGAACTGCGCGAAATTGCACGGAACGGGAAAAAGTATATCGCGCGGATAAAAGATCAGCTTGCGAAAGAGTCGGGTATTCCTTCACTGAAAATCGGGTACAACAAAGTATTTGGGTACTATATCGAAGTTACCAACACCCACAAAAATAAAGTACCTGAGCATTTTATCAGAAAGCAGACACTGGTAAACTCCGAGAGGTACATTACCCCCGAGCTGAAAGAGGTGGAGGAGAAAGTTCTTTCAGCAGAGGATAAAAGCAAAATGCTGGAGGGAGAACTGTTTGAAGAACTTCGCCTGTACATTGCAGAATTTGCTGATGATGTACAACAAATTGCGCTGGCACTGGCAGAGCTCGATTGCATTCAGAGTTTTGCTGAGGTTGCATTCCGCAATAACTACGTTCGCCCGGAAATCAACACAGGGGATATCATAGATGTGAAAAAAGGACGACACCCGGTGGTAGAAAAAACGTTGGCAGCCGGAGAGCCCTTCATACCGAATGATATCTATCTGGATAACAGTGAGCACCAGATATTGATCATCACGGGGCCGAATATGGCCGGAAAGAGTATCATTTTGAGGCAAACAGGCCTGCTTGTGCTGATGGCTCAGCTGGGTTCGTTTGTTCCGGCCGAAAAAGCAAAAATCGGAATGGTAGATAAAATTTTTACACGTGTTGGGGCATCCGATAATCTGGCGGCCGGCGAAAGTACATTCCTGGTTGAGATGAACGAAGCCGCAAATATTCTGAATAACGCCACTCCAAAATCGCTGATTCTGCTGGATGAAGTAGGGCGCGGAACAAGCACCTTCGACGGGCTGAGCATTGCATGGGCACTTTCCGAATATCTGCATAATCAGCCGGAAGTGGCTGCCAAAACACTTTTTGCCACACATTATCACGAGCTGAATGAATTGGAAAGCCGGTACGATCGTATTAAGAACTTTAATGTGCAGGTGAAAGAACACAATGGCAAAGTGATCTTCTTACGGAAAATGGTTCGGGGTGGTGCGGATCACAGTTATGGAATACAGGTGGCGAACATGGCGGGTTTGCCTCAGGTTGTAATCAAACGTGCTAAGGAGATTTTGGCAAATCTAGAGAGTCACACCCTGGATGTGAGCCATGACGGGAATGGAACTATCAAACAGACAGCATCAAAAAAAGATGCAGCGCGAAAAGCTGTACAGAAAATAGAAAGCCAGGAACAGCTACCCCAGATGACACTTTTTGATACCCACATCGACCCAAATGTGGAAACAGTACTGAATAAACTGGAAGCAAGCGACCCCGAACGGATGACACCAATTGAAGCGCTCTTGCTCTTGAGCGATTTGAAAAGGCTTGTGAAAAAAAACCAGCAGTAATTCTATTTTCTGGCCACCCTGTTCCGTATTTACGGGTAATTTGCGTAATTAACAGCAGCCAGTTTGAGTGCTGAAAATTGGTTTTTAACCTTTAAGCTGATAAAAATATGCAGGATTATCCGACAACTAAATCCAGCCTGGGTTCTGATTGGTATAAAACAACTATTGCAGCGCTGTTATTAATTTGTACCTCAGCCTGTTCGGGTACATCCGGTTTTGATGATTCTCAATGTAATATGGCTCCTTTTTTCGATCATCTGCCGGTCAACCAAGAAGCTATTGAATCGGTTATTGTGTTAGGCCAGTTCAACCCGCCCGGTGATGTGGCACCACGCCCTCAAACAGGACTTCGCTTACATCCGGATACTATCACGCCCGTATATGCTCCTGGTGATATTGTGATTACAGAAATTGAACGTTCAACATGGCTCAGTTCACCTAACCGAGAGGGCCACTCTGACTATACCATTGTCTTTGAAATTGAAGGCTGCCGCTCTATTACTGGAAATTTGGAGCATATGGATTTTTTAATTCCGGAACTTGAGAATGAACTTTCAGGAGCGCGATGCAGTAGTTATTCCACGGAATCTGAAACGATTCAGTCATGCCAAAAAAGTGTAAATATCAGAAAAACATCGGGCGAAATTTTAGGCCAGGCAGGGGGCTTTCTCGGAGCTCTCGATTTTGATATGTATAACCGCAATCATAGAAATGAGTTTGTGAATCAGGGAAGGCTTCATGATGGTTTTCGGCACGCTATCTGCCCGCAAACTCTTTTTGCAGAGCCGTTAAGAAGTGTGCTGCTTGGAAAAGTTGGCCGGGGTGGGGTATGGAGAACGGCAGAGCCTGTTTGTGGAACTATGGAAATTGATGTTGCCGGCACTGCACAAGGATTATGGGTTATCGATGGCAGAGATGTTACTTTAAGCGGAGAAACACACGATTTGTTTTTCTCACTTGCTCTGGATGATATATTACCACATAAATATTCAGTTCTTGTTACCGCACATGAAATGTTTATGATTGATGGGATAGGTGCAGCCGTTATCGGTTTTGAAATGGAGCAAACCGGACGGATTAACATAAAGTTTTCGAATATACCCAATGATGGTACCATCTATTGTTATATCCCCGCAACTGATTCGCCAATGCATCATGCAATAGATAATTTTAGTGTATTTGTGGCTTACAACACGGATGGTAAAGTAACTATTGAGAGAAAAAATCATTACCCGGGTGGCAGCCCTTGTTTAACTGAAGATCCTGAAAATTGGGCATTTACATCAATATCTTTAAAGTTAATGCGCTGAAAAAAAACAGGTAGTTAACTTTTTGTAATCATTGAGAAAGAGAGGATACGGCTCGATGAAATCCAGTTTAAACTATCGAGCGTTCATTTCTGATACGGGATCACGTCACGTAAAACTTTGAAATCAATTATTGCAGGAAAGCTTTTAGTTAGGTAAACTAAATAGATGCTCAATGTGCAAAGAGAGCATCATAAGGGGATAATTCTACAATTATAAATGTTTAACAGTTAATCAAAACACCGTCATTATGAAATACTCTCGTCGTTCTTTTTTGAAAACCTCAGGAGCTTTGGCTTCAGGCCTTGCTTTGGGAAGCGTACCATTTTTAAAATCATGTGCTCCTGCAGGTAATGATTATAAACCATTTGGTGTACAGCTTTACACACTTCGTCATGTAATTAATGATGATCCCGAGGGCGTAATCAGCCAGGTTGCCGATTTTGGATACAAGCAAATTGAAAGCTATGAAGGCCAGCTCGGAATTTTCTGGGGAATGGGTAACACCGCATTCAAGAGCTTTATTGATGATCTCGGTCTCACAATGGTTTCCACCCATGCTAATGTTTTCCAGGACTATGAGCGAAAAGTAGATGAACTTGCTGCAATTGGTGTACCATACATTGTGTGCCCGTGGATTGGCCCGCAGGAATCGATTGATGCCTACAAAGAGATGGCAGAAAACTTTAATCGTTTTGGTGAAATTGCCAACAACGCCGGTGTAAAATTTGCCTATCACAATCATGCATACACGTTTGAAGAGCTGGAAGGCCAGATTCCTCAGGAAGTGTTGATGGATGAAACAGATGCAGATCTCGTGGAATATCAAATGGATATTTACTGGGTGGTTGCCGGCCAGCATGATCCAATAGAGTGGGCAAGAAAATACCCCGGCAGATTTACCTCATGCCACATTAAAGATCTGGCAACAGTAGACGGAGAAATGGAATCTGTTACCCTCGGAACGGGTACGATCGATTTCCCTTCTGTACTTGATGCCGTAATTGAAAACGGAATGAAGTATCTGCTGGTTGAACAAGAAGCATACACAGGAACCAATCCGCTGGATGCCGTTCGCGACAATGCAGAATTTATGAGAAGCCTCGATGTAATCAGAAGGGGGTAACTTCCGTATTTATTTAGTCTGAAATTTCAAGCCTGTGAGAAAACCGGAGTATTCCGTGATCTCACAGGTTTTTTTTTGCGCATTTATTGTTTGGTTTTCACACAACCCTGACTACCTTTTTACCCATGCAGCATTCAGCAAAACATATCGCCGATCGTATTCGCCTGATGATCTCCACAAAGCAGTTTCAGGTTGGTGAGCAGTTACCATCTACAAGAGTTCTTGGAAAACAGCTTGGCGCGAGCTTTCACACCGTAAGAAAAGCATATCATCAGCTGGCTGGTGAGGGCATGATAGAGAGTGAGCAAGGCCGCGGATTTATTGTAAAACGCCAAAGCTCTGCACTTGATAAAACAGAGCGTTTGGAATTGGGAGCAGAAAGAATGCAGCTGCTTCTTGAAGAGTTGATAGGCTTTGGACTTGATGAAGCTGAAATAGAGGCGATATTTGAAGAGCAGATCAACTTTATGGAGTGGCCCGATCGTATCCAAAGTATTGCCACTATTGGTGAAACCGTGGAGCTGGCAAAAATTTTATCCGACTCAATTAAAAATCAGATCGGTGTAAAAAGCTCAACTTTAAAATCAGATGATTATGACGCTGCAGTGAATTATGAAGCGCTGTTTGTGCCTATTCACCTGGTTAATGAATTCCGAAATTTGAGCGATTCCATCCGTATCATGCCGGTGGTTTTTCATTACGACGCGGATGTACTTCTCTCCATTATGGATCGTGCAGGTATTGAAGCTATTGGTCTTGTAACCGCAGAAGAAGATTCGATTCCTAAAATCATCAATGAGCTAAAAACCCTGATGAAATTTGAAGGAGCGTTCGTTGCCGGCGCTACATATGGAAAATCACTTCCGCTCTTTGTACGAAATACCGATCTCATTGTGTACACCCCTGCAAGTGCCCGCCTTGTTGAAGCAAAAATACCCGAAAAAAACCGCATCAAGCTGGAGTACATTATTTCAGAGAAAAGTGCTGATATGATTCGTTCTGAGTTGTGGGATCAGTAGGCAGAAGTGAAAAG
>REDS01000114.1 GCA_007693395.1 Balneolaceae bacterium
ATCCTGTTCTATTTTGGAAAATTAAACCTCTACCCACAAGGTTTCCCGTAGAACCATTTTTTAACAATGTTATGTTTTTTGAGTTAGCCAGAACTATTCCTGTTAAGATTTGCAATGCGGTGAACGAGAAGAATCAGCTTTTAGGAATTTAAATTATGGGTCAAATAAGACGAGAAATACCATGTCTCATGTTACATCACACAAAATTACCACTAGATGTTGCTTCTGAGTTGGTTACTCCATTACTTCGATAGAAACGGTAATCACTCATTGGATTTTTGTGAACATACTTGCAGTTGAACCATTTTATAACGGATCGCACCGGGCTTTTTTGAAAGGGCTTCAGGAGAATTCCCGCCATAACATCATTCCCATAAAACTGGATTACCGGCGCTGGAAATGGCGTATGCATGGTGATTCTGTGAAACTGGCTGAGATGTCAGCCGAAATCAGTGAAGAGATCGATCTTCTGCTGGTGAGCAGCATGGCGAACTTGCCGGCTTTTCTTGCGCTAACCAATCCCCGGTTTGCACACACTCCCAAGGTGATGATGATGCATGAAAATCAGCTTACACAGCCGATGCCCGAAGGAGAGGAGCGCGATATTACCTACTGTTATGTGAATTACATCAGTATGCTTTCTGCTGATAAATTGATCTTTACTACGAAGTTTCACCTGAATGATCTGCTTGAAGAGCTTCCGAAATTTCTGGAGAATTTTCCGGATGACAAACATTACAAAACCGTTGATCAGATTCGGGAAAAAAGTTTGGTGATGTACCCCGGGCTGGATCTATCAGTTTTTGACAAACAACCCGACACCCGTAAGAATAATATACGCCCCGCGATTGTGTGGAACCAGCGCTGGCAGTTCGACCGGAACCCCGCCATGTTTTTCAAAGTGCTGAACCGACTGAACGACATTGACCTGGAATTCGACCTGATTCTTGCCGGAGACTCACAGCACAAAAAGCCCGAGGAGTTCGAAAAAGCGTGGAAACGGTTTGGTGATCAGATAACCCATTTCGGCTATGTAGAGAATGTTGAAAACTACAGCAAACTGCTGCACTCAGGCGATATTGTGGTTTCAACGGCTACGCATGAATTTTTCTGTGTGGCGATAATGGAAGCGATCTATTGCGGCTGTCATCCACTTGTTCCAAACAGCCTTCACTACCCCGAGCTTATTCCTGACTCCCTGCATAAACCATTGCTGCATGCTCCGGTAATCTATGAGACGGAGGATGATCTTTTTCATGCACTAAAAGATCTGCTTACAGGCAAAACGCAACCGCTTCCTAAGGCATCATTGAAGAACATCAATAAACATCTCGACTGGAGCCGGATGATTGATCGTTATGATTCACTGTTTGACCAGCTCAAGAAAACGAAAAGCCTGGCTGCATTTTAGGAGGAGACTTCATCATCCCCACAGGGGCTGTGGGCGGGCACAAGCGAGACGCTTGCACCAGTGTTTAGTCAGACATGGTATTTCTTATGAGTGGAAAGGTTTTGATAACGTATAGGATTTAAGAACGTATTGGATGAAGTTACCGGCACGAGAAATACAATGTCTTGTTCAAGCTGAAACAAAGTTCATTGATTTGGTAAAGGTTATCTTTCAGTCGTGCGCAGCTCATCGAAGTGTTAACCCGCAACGCCTGAAGGACTTTCAGACGCTTCAGGGATGCTCAACTTTCAATTTTTTTTAGAAGGGGGCTTCATCATCACCGCCGGGGCTGTGTGGCGGTGGAGGTGGTAATGCAGCGTTAGATTCAGCAGGTTCATTCAGAAAATCATTGCCTCCGGGCCCCGATTCTACTCTCGAGAGGCGTTCAAAACGGGCATACTCTTTCACAAAGAACATTCGGGTTGAACCAACAGGCCCGTTACGCTGCTTCCCGATAATTAACTCTGCAAGGCCATTGGTCGATTCTCCCTCGGGAGTGGTTGTAATTCCATAGTATTCAGGCCGGTAGAGGAAACAGACCACATCGGCATCCTGCTCAATAGAGCCAGATTCCCGCAAGTCACTAAGCTGAGGACGTTTATCTCCGCCACGCTGCTCAACCTGACGGCTAAGCTGAGACAGTGCAATCACCGGAACATCGAGTTCTTTGGCAAGAGATTTGAGACCACGTGAGATGGTGGCAATTTCCTGCTCCCGGTTCCCGATATCGCGGGAGCTTGCTGTCATAAGCTGAAGGTAATCAACCACAACAAGTCCAATATCGTGCTCACTTTTTAGCCTTCTGCACTTGGTTCGCAACTCCATCAAGCTAAGGCTTGGCGTATCATCAATAAAAATCTTGGCGGTAAAGAGGCGGCTGGCGGCATCAATAAGTCGTTTGAAATCCTCATCCTTCACTTTTCCCGTTCGGGCAGATTGAGCATCAACCCGGGCCTCCATCGTTAGAAATCGCTGTACAAGCTGCTGTGCGGACATCTCAAGACTGAAAATAGCCACATTGGTCTGCAGGTTCTCATTGGGATGGAGGGCTGCGTTACGGGCCGCGGTAAGGGTGAATGCCGTTTTACCCATCGACGGACGAGCTGCAATGATAATTAAATCACCTCTTTGCCAGCCGGAGGTGTATCTGTCAACATCGAGGTTGCTCGGAACTCCGGTTACGCCTTCGGGTTTGCCGCGAAGTTCTTCAAGATAGCCGAGGGTATCTTTAAGAATATCGCCGATAGCTGTTGCCTGGGCACGCGATTTTGTATTGGCAATTTCAAATATTCGCTGTTCTGCTCCGTCCAACACATCATTTGCATCGGTGGTTGTATCGTATGCCGATTTTATAATCTCATTGCAATTCAGAATCAGGTTTCGTTTGATCGCCTTTTCTGAAATAATTTGTGAGTGATAATCGATATTTGCTGCAGAACTAACGGAGCGTGTCAGGTCGGCGAGGTATCCGGTGCCACCAACAGTATCGAGGAGATTCTTATCCCGAAGTTCGTTCTCGATAGTAAGCAGATCGAGCGGATTGCCCCGCTCATAGAGATCGAACAGGGTTTCGAAAATGTGGCGGTTTGCCGGTTTGTAGAAATCATCCGGCTTCAGAAGCTGAAGGGCAATAGTTGCCGCTTCACGTTCAATCAGCATGGCACCGAGCACGGCTTCTTCAACCTCAACAGCCTGTGGGGGTACACGTCCGCCATCCTGGCGATTGGGTTGAGAATTGATTTGTGAGTCGGAGCCGTTACTGTTGGGCATGTAAAACGTATGTTACCTTGAAAATATTGAATTTATGCTGAACAGATATAGATCTTTCAGGTACTGTTCGCAGATAGACAAAGTAACAAAAGTGAACCTCTAATGTGAAGAGGTTTTATCTTTTTTTGATCTTTTTGGGCCGGGATTTTGAGGATGTTCAAACAGACCGAAATAGGAAAACAGCTTCAAGAAGATGTAGCTGAATAACCCTACCTGAGGCACTGAGATAAGAAAAAACTCCATGGAAAGAAATTCAATTTCAAGATCTGTGGAAGCTTCCAGAATTCCGGAGAGGATACCCGCCAAAAAAGATGCCAAAATGATGGCCAAACCTACTTTCAGTGCAATTGTAATCAAGCTGTCAGCTTTTCTCTCGATTCCTTTTAGCTCTTTTTCAGAGGGTTTTTCTGATGGCTGATTTATATTTGATTCGTCAGTTTGCCGCGCCTTCGAACGGGATTTTTCACCTTGCATAGAGAGTAATTTTTTGGTGAGGAATAATATATCTATCCGGGTTCGTTGGTGGTAATCACAAAAATATTCAACGGCTCATTGCCGCTGTTTTCAACTGAATGAAAACCATTTCCCCGAATTGTTGTTACCGAACCTTTTTGAATCTCAACGGTATTGATAGCCGATTCCCAATTTTCTTTCACAAAATAGAGTCCCTCACCGTGAATCACAATGTAGAGTTCCTGCTCGTTTCGGGTTCCGTGTGTATGAAAGCCCGCACGGGTTCCTTTTTTGGGCAGTATCATGTAAGCGCCTATACGGTTATTTACCAGCTCAGCTTCTTCAAACATCTGCAACAGATATACCACACCGTTGCCGCCATACATTTTTTCGCGCTTGTCAATTTGAGCGAACGTATTTCGCTTTGACCCTAAATGATGAAGATGAGGTGTGAGAAACGGCTCTATTATTTCAAGGAGTTCTTTTTTTTCCTGATCGGTCGGTTCGGTTCTACTCATGAGATACGATTACGATTAATTTTCCGGGTTTACTGTAATTACAGACACCTGTGCCGGCGCATGATAACGAACAGGAGTGAGGGTGAATCCGAGACCGTTGTTTACATTTAAAAGCATGTCGCCCAGCATCCAGTTTCCGTTTACGTAACGAGTCTCTGCCCGGGCTGCGGTTACGGGATAAAAGAAGATCGGGATGCGAATTTGTCCGCCATGTGTATGGGCTCCATGCAATTGATGTACTCCATGCTGAAGTGACTGTTCGATGAGACGGTCTGATGCCTGGTGACTGAAAACGATTCGTAAGGCTTCATTTCGTGACTGCTCCAGCAGTGCAGTGAGCGAATCGGTATGAACCTGAGCGCTGTAAAGCTCAGTAATTCCGGTAAGTTTGATGGTTGCCCCATGATGATCAATCCAGCCGTTCTGATTATCAAGTGTGGGAATACCTCGTTCTTCCAGTTCATGAATGATTCGCTCTGTATCGGTCCAATAGTCGTGATCACCAATCACAAACCAGGTGCCATATGTTGCATCGATTCCTGCAAGTGCATCTGCTCCCGCTGTAATATAATTGGTACCTGATGTTATCAGATCCCCTCCGAAAATCACAAGATCGGGGTTGAAACTATTCACCCTGTCAACGTAACGCTGCATTTTTGTTTCGCCGGTATATTGATCGGCATGCAGATCAGAAATGTGTACAATGGTTAACGGTTCAAATGAAGAACCGGCTCCGGATAATGTGTAGGTAATTTTTTCAGTGGTGATCCTATGTGTATCCCAAACCATTTTTGATGCAGTAAAGATAGATGTAATCAGTGTGATGATGAGAAAACCGCGGGCAAAACGGCGTTTAATTTCATCAGCCGATCGGGATGATAAACGTCTTGCAACAGTTTTAAGAAGATCATGGAGGATAAGCCAGTTAAGCATTGTGCCCATAAAAACAAGTCCATACCAGAAGAGATAAATTATGGGGTCCGGCCATCCGGTTCTGTCGAATGATCCC
>REDS01000187.1 GCA_007693395.1 Balneolaceae bacterium
TAGCTGTGATTCCTTCTCTCAGTTTACCGGTCAGTTTCACACCTACAACTTCAGGCACCAGCATGTAGATTGGCTGGCCCAGCATAGCTGCTTCCGCCTCAATACCGCCAACACCCCAGCCCAAAATACCGAGGCCGTTAATCATGGTAGTGTGGGAATCGGTTCCAACCAGTGTATCCGGGTAGGCAACGGTTGTGCCATCTTTCTCTTCGCGGGTAAATACACCTTTTGCCAGATACTCAAGATTCACCTGGTGAACAATACCACGGCCGGGAGGTACTACGCGGAAATTATCAAATGCCTCTTTCCCCCACTTCAAAAACTCGTATCGTTCGCGGTTACGCTCCATCTCTTTTTCCACATTGAACATGAAAGCATACTCCTGGCCAAACTGATCTACCTGTACAGAGTGGTCAATCACCAGATCAACCGGAACCTGCGGGTTGATGGATTGTGGATTTCCACCCATTTTTTTCATGGCAGACCGAAGTGCAGCCAGGTCTACTACAGCAGGTACGCCGGTAAAATCCTGCAGAACCACACGCGAGGGTTTAAACGGTACTTCACCTGCCGGTTTTTTTGCATTGTATGATGAAAGTACTTTCACATCATCTTCAGTTACCACATAGCCGTCGAACTCGCGCAGAACGGCCTCCAAAAGAATTTTAATTGTAAATGGCAGTTTGCTGATGTTCCCATAACCAAGCTCTTCCAGTTTTTTGAGACTATACAGATGTGCCTCGCCCGAACCCGTATTAAATGGTACTTTAGTTTGCAGAAGTTGGTTTTTGGATGTCATAAATCGTCCTCTGTTGCTTTTCAAAAATGTTCATTTCTATTTTTTTATATCGTCCAAAAATACGGCTTTTTCGTGAAAGTATCTTTGGGAATTCAGTTTGATCGTCCCTCACCTCTTCTTGATTACCTTATCAGCCTGCTTGTAACATTGAAATCATAATTGAAATTTATCTTTGGAAAAAATATCTATTTAAAACTATGTTGTCTCTTTCATCGTCTTATCTGCAATTAAGCACTCAGAAAATATAACTGATCATGAAGAAATATTTGATTACACTCAGTTTATTAATTACCGGCTGTTATGGAGAAGAGGTGGTTGAGATTCCCGAAGATATTGCCGCTATGCAGAATGTGGCCGTCTATTCAGGCAATGCAGATCCGGTCTATTCGATCACATTAGAGAAAACAGCTCTCTTTGGAGACACAGATGACCTATTCTTGCGCTCTATTGGCGGAATTACCGTTTCAGACAGAGGTGATCTTTACCTCGCCGATAGTCAGGAAGGCAGTGTGCATGTATACGATGAGTTTGGTACTCATACATTTTCAATAGGCCGAAAAGGTGAAGGACCGGGAGAATTTACCAGGGCAGACAGGCCGCAGTTATTTAATGGAGAGCTATATGTACTAGATGTGCAGCAGCAGAGAGTTTCTGTATTTGATCCCAATAATGGCCAATTTTTGAGGACCATTTCGATGGGTGGTGGCAGTCAGGATATAAGCGGTTTCCCTGTAAATTTTGAAGCCATATCAGAAAATCGATTCCTGGCATTCTATAACAGCATGCAGCAAGATGGTGAACGGTTTTTGCGAAAAGAGGTTCTCAGGATGCTGGATGAAGATGGAGAAGAGTTAGCTTCAGATTTCATAGAGTTTGAGGCCGGGGAGATGTTCATGATTCGCGGTGAAAATTCTATTCAGATTATGTCCTTACCGTTCATGCGAGATACGCACTCCGAGATAAATTCTGATGAACAAATTGTTTGGGGGTACTCTGACAGAATTTTTCTGCAATTTGTCTCGCTCGATGGAGAGTACATTCGTTCTGTTTACCATTCCAGAGAAAATCCCCCTTTAGATCGTGCTGCAATGCTGAGCCGATACGAAGATAGCGCCGTAAGAGAGTCAATTCGTTCACTTGACATCCCCGATACCCGCCCTGCTTTTCAATACTTTCGCATTGATGATGAAAACCGAATTTGGATTTCACTCAATACAGAAGACGAAGATGAAAATGAAATTTGGGTGTTGGGTCCCGATGGAGAAAAACTGGCTCAATTTACACGACCGTCTGTTAACAGACTTCTATTGGTGAAAGACAGTTATGCCTATTTTCATGAAGAAAATGAGGACGGGCTTCAGGAAGTGGTGAAGTACAGGGTTGAGATAAATTAACGGGTGCTAATTATCTATTTTTTTTGTTGCATTCTTTAACTCATTTGACTAAAGTATTTCATAAAAAATTATTCATTATATACTTGTGCGTATGAAGAAATTACACAACTCTCATTCCTATCTGTGTATAGCTGCGGTTTATTTCATCATGACGGGTTTTGCCGGATGCACATCGGAGATCAGTCAGCCCCTGCCTGAAGAGATCGCTTCACTCGAAAATCTGGCCGTATTTCCTGCTGATTTGGCCCCTCTCCACGAAATTACCTTAACAAAAGAAACCTCCTACGGAGATGTTGATGATGTGCTTCTTGGAAGCTGGCTTTCTGCCACCGTTGACCATCATGGCCGTGTATTTATAGCCGATCAACAGAATACCGTAATTCATCTATACAATCCTGATGGTTCCTACAACCGGCAAATTGGCCGGGAGGGTGACGGCCCGGGTGAATACAGAGGGGTGGGTGTGATGCGATCTGATGAGAATTACTTCTACCATTATGATCGTATGACAGGACGACTTAATCAATATGATATAAATACATTTGAGCTGGTTGATGATCTTGTTATTTCCGTAGAAAGGAACGACGACGATGCTTTTTTCAAATCTATACAAAGTTTTCATCTATTAGAATCGAATATCTATCTCATACAGTTTGGAATGGGCTTCAGAGCAGATCGTACGGATATTGATATGTCGGAAAGGAAAGTTACTGCACGCAGAATGAACGCCAAAACAGGAGAGTATTTCGGAGAAGAGGTTTTTTCATTCCCTGCAAATGAGGCGCTGGTACAGTTTCGAAATGACGGAAGCATGTCTGTTATGGGAGTTCCATATAAACGATCCTCGGCAATTCATGTAGAGGAAGATAGTGTCATTCACGGTTGGAATGAACATTTTCTTATCAATTTTTACGATTTAGAAGGTAACCACCAAAGAGCCATCTATTATCAATATCCCAATGTCCCACTCAATCGAAATAAAGTATTGGAAATGTATGAGGACAGGGATGAACCGTGGAAAAGTATGGTTCAAAATGATAACATGCCCGAAACCTGGCCGGCTTTCCAAACATTCACCGTTGATGATGAAGGGCGAATATGGGTGAAAATGTTTACCGACGATTATGATACCTCCCGCTATGTGGTACTTGCTAACAGCGGAGAACTTTTGGCTGAATTCACCTGGCCACGCACACATACTATTCAACAAATACAAAACGGGTATCTCTATAGTATGGAAGAAGATGAAGATGGCCTGCGAAGAGTTGTGAAATATGAAATTGCTTTTTCTTGAAAACCGAACTCTCAATAATGAATAAACCTAAATAACCGTTAACCACAATTAGGCATCATCATACCAAACACCTGCGCCCTGTAATGAGATGGACGAATAAATGTATCAGAAGTGATTTTCAGATAAAATTGAAAAAATTATTCTGCTTCATATTCTTGCTACCCATATTATTTTCCTGTGGCAAAAACGAATTGTCGTCGGGTTCATATCAAGACCCTTTTAAAAGTCATCTGATAAATTCATATTCTGAAATTGTAGTCAAATCAGGCATTCACCCCGGTTCAGACTTCATATATGAGGCCGGTTGGCTGATTCTGCCGGCAGATCACGAAAAACTCATTGTTTATGATAATGCTGACAAAATGGTGAAACTCCTGAACAGCGAGGGTGAGATATTGTCAACGGCCGGCGGTGAAGGAAGAGGCCCCGGAGAGTTTGGAGATTATGCACGGTTATATCCGGGTTTGGGCAATCGATTTTATGGTGTGGATGCTATGAATCACCGTATCCATCAGTATGAAATCATATATGAAAAAATAGAACTCATAAGAACTCAACCGTTTGAATACCCTGCATCCTATTTTTTAAGCTCGTTGCATGCCACTGAATATGGATATTTTGGAGTCTTCTCACATTTTGAAAGTTATTTTAGCCCGGATAACCGGTATATGTTGTACCGGCTAAATGAAAATTTCGAAATGGACGTAAAATTGCTGGAATTGCCTGGTGAACAAAGGCCAATAAATGAGTCTCAACACTTTACAATGTACTTGCCAAATATATTCGCTGAAAGAACTTTGTGGGATGCAGACGGGGAGTGGTTTTACTACCTGTCATCTCACAATTCTGAAATTTCCAGATTTAATTTTATTTCAGGTAAACTGGAGATCATCTCGATGGTTGATATCCCGGATAGAGAGCAAAACAACGAAACTATTGATTTTTTTAAACAACAGTACAACACGATTGATGAACATGTAGATTCTGAACAATACTTCTCCATTTTATATGAAAATAAATCACTCCCAATGTTTAATGCACTGCAAGTACAGGGTCAAACTATACTTCTGAATACGTTTTATCCCGCTGGTAGTGAAGGAATTGTATTGCTTGCAGATCAGGATACAGAAGAACTAAAACTTGTTAAAGTTCCACACTCACTTGTACATATTTCAAAACGGGAAAACACAGTTTATGGGATTGATTTAGATGGAACCGGTGGAAGTTATGAAGTAATGGTTCTTACTCTTGAAAAGGACTTGTGATAGAATTTGAACAGAATTTAAATCAGTTGTAGAAGATATAACTAAATAACATTTAATTAATTTGTTGCAAGTTTACATACGTTCTACTATTATTTTCGTTTTATACAAATATGTACTCAAATTTCATAAAATCCCGGACTCTTGCAGGCTTGCGAAAAGCACATGAACTCTTTCAGGTCCATGATTGCTGATACACATTTTGTCAACTGTCAGTTGCAAATTGTCAACAAAAACCGGACGCTTCAAGGTGCTTTGCACGCTTGAAGGTCCTTGAATCTTGTGCCTTGCGCCCTTAACCCTGAACCTTGCTATTAAATCGCCCCATAACCGCAATCATCCTTATTCTTGCTGCTCTCATTTTCGGGAGCCTGGCACTGAATGAATTATCGGTAGATCTGCTGCCTGATGTGGATTCTCCCAATCTTGTGGT
>REDS01000081.1 GCA_007693395.1 Balneolaceae bacterium
GCATCGGGTTGGCACCCGGTGCAAATGGCTCACCCAGTTTACGGCCATCCGGTGTACTACCGGTTTTTTTGCCATAAACCACGTTTGATGTAATCGTAAGTATCGATTGTGTAGGTACGGCATTACGATAGGCCGGCTGCTTCTGAAGTTTACCCATAAAGGTTTTCACCAGCGACCGTGCAATGTCATCTACCCTGTCGTCATCATTACCGAATGTTGGAAATTCACCGGTGGTTTCGAAATCAACGGCCAGTCCGCGATCATCGCGAATAATCTTAACATCGGCATATTTCATGGCGCTAAATGAGTCAGCCACTACTGATAAACCTGCGATTCCACATGCCATTGTCCGGAAAACGTCGCGATCATGAAGTGCCATTTCAACACGCTCATAATAGTATTTGTCGTGCATGTAGTGGATAATATTCAGCGAATTCATGTAAACGGAAGCAAGCCAGTCCATCATGAAATCAAACTTGCCCATTACCTCTTCGTAGTTCAGTGTATCGCCGGTAACAGGGGCCATCTCCGGTGTAATCTGCTCTCCTGTTATCTCATCCTTACCGCCATTAATTGCGTAGAGCAGCGTTTTTGCCAGGTTTGCACGTGCACCGAAAAACTGCATCTGCTTACCGATTTTCATTGCTGATACACAGCAGGCAATCCCGTAATCATCGCCCCAGTATGAACGCATCAGATCGTCGTTTTCGTACTGCAGAGAGGATGTTTTGATAGATGTTTCCACACAGAAATCTTTAAACCCTTTGGGAAGCTGCTCCGACCAGAGTATCGTCAGGTTTGGCTCGGGTGCAGGCCCAAGATTGTGCAGCGTTTGTAGCAAACGGAAAGAGGTTTTTGAAACCAGCGTCCGTCCGTCCACACCCATGCCGCCAATTACTTCGGTAACCCAGGTAGGATCGCCCGAGAAGAGTTCGTCGTAGTCAGGAGTTCGCATAAAACGAATCATCCTCAGTTTCATAACAAAGTGATCGATAATTTCCTGTATCTCTGATTCGGTGATGGTACCCTCAGCAAGATCGCGTTCAAAATAGATATCCAGGAATGTGGACACGCGTCCCAGTGACATGGCAGCTCCATTCTGCTCTTTAACGGCAGCAAGGTATCCGAAGTAGAGCCATTGAACGGCTTCTTTTCCGGTAAGAGCCGGCTGGCTGATATCAAAACCGTAGGATCCGGCCATCTCTCTGAGTTCAGCGAGCGACTTGATTTGTTCGTTGATTTCTTCTCTGAGCCGGATTGTTTCTTCATCTATTGATTGCACTTCCAGAGAAGTAAGTTGATGCTCTTTGTCTTCAATCAGCCTGTCGATTCCGTAGAGCGCAACACGGCGGTAGTCGCCAATGATACGTCCGCGGGCGTAAGCATCGGGCAAACCGGTAACGATACCGGATGAACGAGCTTTTCTTATTTCGGAAGTATAGGCATCGAACACACCGTCATTGTGTGTTTTTCGTAATGTGTCAAACGCTTGTTGAGTAGCTTCTGAAAATTCAAATCCATTACTTTCCAGTGCTTTTCTTGCAATCCGGACGCCGCCAAATGGCATCAATGCGCGTTTCAATGGTTTTTCGGTCTGCAGGCCAACGATTTGCTCAAGATCTTTATCAATATAACCCGCATCATGTGTGGTAATACCTGAAACTTTTTCTGTATCTGCATCCAGAACACCTTTTCTTTGTTCTTCTGTCATCAGGTTCAGCACCTGCTGCCACAGAAGTTTCGTGCAGTCGGTGGCACCTTTCAAAAAAGAAGCATTGCCGGTGTAAGGGGTGTAGTTTTTCTGAATAAAATCCCGTACGTCAATTTCATGCTGCCAGTTTCCATTTCTGAACTCTCTGTAACAGGAAGGACGTGAGGACTCGAGGAAGGTTTGCAGGCTCTCTGTGTTGTTCTTCATTTTTATACCCTGATCTTATTATTCTATTCTAGAATAGTTAACATTAAAATGTGTTTTGTTACAACTAATAAAGATACCATTTTTTGATTTCAATATGAAGTTGATCCTGCAAAAAACGGCTTTGAGAGTATTCTGAGCCCATTTTTGGAAAAGCGCTTCCATCTTCTGTGGATTTACAGACAGTGAATGCATTGAGTGGAGGGTAGAACTCTTTATGGGTGCACAGACACTCAAGACTTTTGAAATGGGAATTCGATTCTTCATGACTTTTTAAGTTTTTCAAACGCCAACATCCACCTCAGGCGGAAGGGGAGCATTTAAAATCGAACTGGGGTTTGAGCCCGGTATCAAACCAATTCCATTTGCCTGCCATATTCCATAGCTTCAGGCTATGGCAAAAAAGTATTTGGATATAGCATTTCCAACAGCAGTGCGGAGCCTGTTTACCTACCACACCGGTGGCGATGAAGCGGTAGAACCGGGAATGCGTGTTTGGGTTCCCCTTCGGAATGAGCTCTCAATCGGGATGGTGGTGCGGGTTCATCAGGAGAAACCGGTGTTCGAAACACGCCCTGTGCAACGGGTTCTGGATGATGAACCCATTATGAGTGAGGTAATGCTGAAGCTTACGGGATGGATACACCGCTTCTATTACTGCAGCAGGGGTGAGGCGATACAGGCTGCACTGCCGGTTGGGCTCAATTTTACATCAGAAAAAAAGCTGCGGGTGAAACCCGGTTTTAAGGATGGCCTTAAGGATGATGAGCAAGAACTGCTTCGCGATATTGAAGAGGGAGATTATACCCTCAAGGATGCGAAAAAGCGTTTCAGAGAGGGTTCAGGTAAACGATTTTTGAACAAGGCACTGAAAAACGGATGGATTCAGATCTGGGAATACCCCCGCCAGAAGGTGGATTATAAAAAAGTGAAGCACTGGAAACTGGCTGATAGCCTCAATCCACAGGAGGCACTTGATTCACTTGAGGATAAAGAGCGCTCAAACAAATGGGCGGAGGCATTCGAAAAGCTGAGCAGCCTGAAGCTTCCACAAACCCACCAGGAGCTTTTAAAAGATGATCTCTTTACTCCCTACACCCTGAAGCGGATCGAAAAAGAGGGATGGATTGAATCGGTGGATCTGCCTGTGGAAGCCGAGGCAACGCATAACGGCGTTCATAACCCCGGGTTGATCAAAACTCTGTCCGGTCAACAGCAAACAGCGTTCGAAGAGATCAAAAAGCCGATGGATGCCGGGCAGTTTAAAAGTTTTCTGCTATTTGGGGTAACGGGATCGGGCAAGACAGAGGTGTACATCCATGCGCTGAAACATGCGCTTGAGCTTGGGCGGGGCGGCCTTGTGCTGGTTCCCGAAATTGCGCTTACTCCCCAGACAGTACAGCGATTTTATCAAATTTTTGGTAATCAGATTGCAGTGCTTCACAGCCGCCTGAGTGACCGGGAACGGTTTGAAGCGTGGCAGAGCCTCAAATCAGGCGAAAAGCGGATTGCCATCGGGCCGCGCTCGGCCGTGTTTGCACCGGTGCAAAATCCCGGCCTTATTGTTGTAGACGAGGAGCACGACAGCTCGTACAAGCAGTTTGATCCCGCGCCCCGATACCATGCGCGCGATGTGGCGGTGATGCGTGGTGTAATGGAGGATGCCGTTGTTGTGCTGGGCTCGGCCACGCCTGGAATGGTTTCCGTAAAAGCTGTGATGGAGGAAAAACACTCACTGCTTCAGTTGCCCCTGCGCCCAACAGGCACCATGCCGGAAGTGATTACCCTGCACCTGATGGAGTACAAAAACGCCATGCGAGGCCCGCTTACGGTTGAGCTTTTTCAGGAGATTGAAAAAGCACTGAGCCGAAAAGAGCAGGTGATTCTGCTCTACAACCGGCGAGGGTACGCTTCATTTTTGCAGTGTGGCGATTGCGGCTACATTCCGCAAAGCCCTGAGAGTTCCACAAGCCTAACCTATCATAAACGGAAAAACATCCTGCTGGATCATTACAGCGGCTACTCCCGACGGGCAGATAAGATTTGTGAGTTGTGCAAATCCGCCAATATGGTGTCGAAGGGGAGTGGCACACAGCAGGTAGAAGAGGAGGTGGAGAAACTCTTTCCCGATGCGCGTTTGCTGCGGATGGACCGCGACAGCACCTCGGGTAAATTTGGCCACCAGGCTATTTATGAGCAGTTTTTAAGCGGAGGTGCCGATATCCTGATCGGTACCCAGCTTGTTGCCAAGGGCCTCGACTTCCCCAACGTAACTGTGGTTGGGGTAATTAATGCAGACACAGAACTTGCCTTTCCCTCATTCCGTGCCGGGGAGCGGATGTACCAGCTGCTTAGCCAGGTGGCCGGGCGTGCCGGACGAGCCGAAAAACCGGGTGTGGTGTACGTACAGACCTGGAAACCCGATCACCCCGCCATTCAGTGTGCGAAAACGCACAATTTCAAAGCGTTTGCGAAACAGGAACTGGCCGCCCGCGAAATGCTGCTTTTTCCTCCGTTCTCGCGGATGGTGGTATTTCGGTTTAAATCCCCCTCGTGGAGTAGTGTACAGATGGTGGCCGACCGTTTTTGCGACGCCATGCGCATGGTGATCGGGGATGATGTGGTAATGGGCCCCTCGCCCTCGGCTATCGAGTGGATGAGCGGGCAGTACCAGTGGGAGGCCAACATCAAACTTAAGCGTAGTTACAACGCCGCTGTTGTAGAGAGGCTTCTGGATGATATTTTTGCCAAATACGATTCCATCAAACCGAAAGGAGCCTCAGCCGTACGGATCAATGTGGATGTGGATGCGGTGGAGTGATTGTTGGAGATGGGGGCAAGAGACAGGCGACGATGGGATGTGATGAATGACTGAGGCATCATGGGTTAAATTCGAGCGGACTTTTTACTCCGCGGCCACCGCGGTTGAGAACATGTGTGCAGATCAGGGTGCCCGGTCGCATTGGGATATTTTTTAGATCGTGCTGTAACAGTAGTTTCTTCGCCGGATTTCTTCTATAAGTTGGTCAATCAGCTTTTTCTTGTTCATACCTATTTGTGTATAAACCGGAAATAGCAAAAACCTTACACCAAATAATATTTTTATTCGGAGTTATTATTCGGAAAATTTATTCGGTAAAAATGAGATGTATGAAGAAAAGAACCTACTATGTAGTTGCCATTATTAGAGATTGGAGTTATACTCAATAAATAATTATACCTTAAATTTTGCGGGTATAATTATATGTTAAGGCCCGGCA
>REDS01000208.1 GCA_007693395.1 Balneolaceae bacterium
CTGCGACCAATCGATTATGAGTCGACTGCTCTGACCAACTGAGCTACGGGCCCTTACAAATCAGCTTGATTTGAGTTCTTTGAAAGACTTGAAAATTACAAGCTTTTAAAACCAGATACAACTTGTATTAGTATCCCGGGAGTAACGAAGATCGATTTAAAAAATTCGCTAAATAGAGTATATTCAGGTGGGGTTAAGGATTCTGAGGATTTCATTGAAAGAATCTTCAGATACTTACGAGGCCGGCAGTGAAACCACTGCCGGTTTTTTTTTTGCTCATCTGTTTAGAATTGGAACTGCATCACACCGGATACTCCAAATTGTGTATCCTCATCATCTTCGAGCAGGGCAAGAAGATTCAGCTGAAAACTGATAAGCCGTGTAACCTGGTGGTTCCAGCCTAATGTGATGAGATCTGAAGAGTCACCTCTCAAGTCAAAATCGAGATAATCCCATCGCACGAGAAGCTGATCTTTGTCTGACACGTTGCTTCCCAGGGTGGCATAAAAACCGGTGATGGTCTCTTCATTTCCTCCAAAGTTTTGTGCATCAAATTTGGTTTGCAAAATTTCTGCAGTACCAAAAATTGTGGAGGTGTCCAGTTTAATGAAACCGCCATATAGAACTCTGTCGCCCATGGAAACAAGGCCGGTATTTCCCACACTGTTCATCCTTGTTTCGTCGTAAGCGCCGTTGAATCCCAGTTCAAGGGTGCCACCGTTCAGATCTGCGGTATATCCCAGGCGGGCAGTGTACATAAAGCGGTTGTCATTACTGCGGGAAAGGCCGGTTCCGTTATACATACCAAGCCTGTAATTGAAGTTGCCCGGTTCTCCCAAAAGCGTAAGGCCAATTTCACGGGAATTCATCATAGTACCAACCTGGCGGGCACGATTCATAAAATCAGTGTCGCCGGGGCTTGGGTCAAGATCAGCACTGAGAAAAGGTTTAAATGCACCGGCTATGATTCTCATATTGTCTGATAACCGATAACCTACCTGTGCGTCCAGAACGCTGATTTGTCGGCGAAAATCGAGCTGAAACCTGTAAAGAAAGCCGTTGTCCACGTTTCCGCGAACATCGAGCCGGGTTGCGCCCATATCAAATTTCCGCCCGCCATTAAAGTCATCATCATTGAATGAAAAAACCGCTTCAGACTGCAGCAGAATGCCCACACTGAAAATATCGGTTTTTAATCGTTCTTCGAGCCGGTCGGCCATAGGTTCCTGTTGTTGTGCAAATAGTGGAAATGTGAGAATGGAGAATAGAATAACAGCTATCCCGATGATGTACGTATTTTTCACGGTTAGTCAGTATTTAAGTTTAGATTAAATCAAATAACAGAAAAGTGGGAAACTTCATCTCATGCTGATTAGATATAAAGTAACGGTTCCCGTACTTTTCTAATCGTAGTAAAAATAAAGAAACAGTACTGGAAGAGGAAATATATGATGCCCATCAAATTTGGCACGGACGGCTGGCGTGCAATCATCGCAGAAGGCTACACATTTGAGAATCTCAATATCGTATCACAGGCAACGGCTGCCTGGATATCAGAAGAAAATATCACAAATAATGGTGTGGTAATCGGATACGACGCCCGTTTTTTAAGCAGAGAATTTGCCGAACATGCCGCGTCGGTTTTTGCAGAGTGCGGGCTACCGGTGCGCATTTCTGATGCCATCGTAGCCACACCTGTTATCAGCTGGGCTGCCAGTCATTTTAATGCAACCGGTATTGTAATTACGGCAAGCCACAATCCGCCGATTTACAACGGATTCAAAATTAAGGCGCCATTTGGTGGATCTGCCTCTCCCGATCAGATTGAAGCAGTAGAAAAAAAGCTGAAAAAAATCACAGAACCTGTATCTGTAAGGCCATTCAATCATTTGAAAAAGCTCGGTTTAATTCGCGAAATGGACTTTGCAGAGGGGTATCTGGATGTAATCAGTGAACGGATTGATATCGATGCCATCAAAAAAAGCGGAATTACCATTGGCCACGACCCGATGTTTGGAAGCGGCAGCGGCCTGCTGAAGAGATTGCTGAAAGATCAGGTTTTGGAGATCAACGCCACCAGAGATCCGCTTTTTGGCGGGAAAGCACCCGAGCCGATGGAGCAAAATATGGTACAGCTCTCTGCGCATGTGTTAAAAAACGGATGCTCGCTTGGCATAGCAAATGATGGCGATGCCGACAGAATTGGCATGGTTGATGAAAACGGAAAGTTTGTAAGCTCGCACCTGATTCTGAGCCTCCTCGCCAAGTATCTGACCCACGAAAAAGGGTTGACCGGTACTATTGTAAAGACTTTTTCAACCACCGATATGCTCAACAAGCAGGCGAAAGCGTACGGTTTGCCGATTGAAGTAACCCCGATTGGATTTAAATATGTGGCTGATAAAATCATCACCGGAGATGTGCTTGTAGGCGGGGAGGAGTCGGGCGGTGTATCTGCAAAAGGGCACCTGCCTGAACGAGATGGAATCTACATCGGGCTTCTGATTACCGAGATGATTGTAAAATCGGGCAAAACATTCAGCCAGCTGGTACAGGCTCTTTTTGATGAGTTTGGAAATCACGAATATTTCAGGCGGGATGTTCACACCGATGATGAGAAAAAGAAAGGTATGATCCGTTTTTGCACAGAGAAAAAACTGAAGCAGATTGCGGGTAAAAACGTAGTGGAGTGGGATATGACGGATGGTATCAAACACACGCTCGAGGACGGTTCATGGCTGCTGGTGCGGCAATCCGGCACGGAGCCTGTTTTACGGATCTATTCGGAAGCTGAAGATAAGGCTGTAGCAGAAAGCCTTGTCAATGCAACCGTTGAATGGTTAAATAAACCCGAAATTTTGATGTAAACATGCAGGCTGATGGCACATAATCACGATCATGAGGGGCAGATACCGTTAACTATCATCTGTCTTATATCCCTGCTTTTGGGTGCCGTTGCAGAGTACACCTCTATTCTCCCGGAAACCCTTGCTATCTGGTTTTATGTGGCAGCATATCTAAGCGGTGGTTATCACGGCTTTATTGAAACGATTGAGCATCTTCGAAAGCTGGAGCTGAATATCGATTTTTTGATGATAGCAGCTGCCCTTGGCGCCGCCATTTTGGGAGAGTGGATTGAGGGCGCAATACTGCTCTTTCTTTTTTCACTGAGCGGTGCACTCGAAAGCTATGCGTTGGGAAAAAGCCGCAATGCCATTCATTCACTACTGAAACTTCGTCCATCTCAAGGGCTGCGTTTAAAACCAGACGGCACGGAAGAGCTTGTATCCATAGAGCAGTTGCGGATTGGCGACATGGTATTGGTTAAACCCGGCGAGCACATCCCCATAGACGGCAACATTATAAAGGGGCAGACAACCATCGATCAGTCTGCAATTACTGGGGAGAGTATACCCGTTTCAAAAGAGATTGGAGATGCAGTTTTTGCTGCCACTCTTAATGAAAATGGGGTCATTGAGCTTAAAGTAACCAAGCCCGCTAAAGATACCACCGTTGCAAAAATTATAGAGCTGGTAGAAAGTGCCCAGAAAAATCGTGCTAAAACCCAGCGCTTGCTCGATACATTTGAACCGAGATATGCAATCAGTGTGGTTGTGGCAGTTATCGGATTGATCTTTATCCCCTGGCTGGTTTTTGGCCATGAGTTTGACTCTACCTTTTATCGCGCGATGACGGTTCTGGTTGTTGCTTCACCCTGCGCGTTGATCATTAGTACGCCTGCATCTATCATATCAGCCATAGCCAATGGAGCAAAAAACGGAGTGCTGTTTAAAGGGGGCGCTTATGTAGAGCAGGCGGTAGAGATAGATACCATTGCATTCGATAAAACCGGTACCCTTACCAAAGGGAAGCCGGAGGTGACGCATACCGTGGTTTTTGATTCAATATCAGATCAATTTATTGATGATGCTGAAGAGGAAAAAAAGATGCTCTCTGTGGCAGCAGGTTGCGAACAGTATTCTGAACATCATCTTGCTGAAGCGATTATAAACTATTCGAAAACAAAGGGCGCAGAACCGGTGAAAGTTGAAAATATGACAGCCACTCCCGGCCAGGGTGTATTTGCCGAGATTAGCGGAAGGCAGGTTGCAGTTGGCAATCAGAAAATGTTTACTGAGCGGTTTGATTACTGGAGTAAAAAAATTCACCAAAGGGCCGAAGAGTTACGTAAACAGGGAAACACCGTTGTTTTTGTGGCTGTGGAAGGTAAACCCATTGGAATGATTGCCCTGGCAGATAAAATTCGCCCCCAGGCCAGGGATACCATTGCAAAACTCAGAGGCATGGGTGTAAAAAAAATTGTCATGCTCACCGGCGATAATCCCGATGTGGCAAAAGCCATTGCATCAGATCTTGGTATGGATGAAGTGCATGCAGACCTGCTGCCGGAACAGAAAGTGGATGTGATCAATAAGCTTAAATCAACCGGTACGGTGGCAATGGTGGGAGACGGTGTAAATGATGCCCCGGCGCTGGCACTTAGTAATCTTGGAATTGCGATGGGCGCTGCCGGAACCGATGTAGCCCTCGAAACAGCCGATGTGGTTCTGATGGGCGATGATCTCGAAAAAATTCCCTACATGCTGCGGCTCAGCAGGAAAGCAAAAAAAGTAGTGTGGCAGAACATCACGTTTAGCCTGGGTGTAATTGTGATGCTTCTGGCAGGTGTGTTTTTGATCGATCTGCCGCTTACTGCCGGGGTTATTGGCCACGAAGGCAGCACGCTTTTAGTGGTGCTGAATGGTTTACGCCTGCTTCGAAAAAGTGAATGAAACTGGAAGTAAAACATTCCACTTCATCAGAACAAATTCATCTCTCTTTAGTAATTTGATTGATTATGTTTCTCAACAACCTGAATTTATGATCCGGTTTTAGATAACGAACAGGGTTAAACGTTCGTTGTTTGATAGAAACAGTAGTGGTTACGTTTCCTTCTGCTATAGTTAACTCTCTTTTTTATTAGATATACAAAAACTTACTCGTATGCCTCAACTACATTTTCGTGCGCTCACTGTTATACTCCCTGCCATTCTTTTCTTTTTTTCAACATCCATTTCAGCCCAGGCACTACAGGAATACCAAAGCCTGCAGCACGCCCTTTTTTCTGCGGGGAATCTTGCAGGTGAACAAGGCC
>REDS01000055.1 GCA_007693395.1 Balneolaceae bacterium
GTGTTCTTTAAGACTGGTTGGGTTTTTACCTCTGTTCTACGAACCTGATCCAGGGTTTTGTTGAGCTGTGAGAAAGAAATTCCATACGATTCTGATAATTTACTCAATGGAGTTTCCCATACTTCTTTGTAGAGTTGTTTTCTTTTGAAAGTGATCGGTTTCATTTTTGAGCTTTTAGTGGTTATAACACATCACCTAATTATATAGTAATAGGGAGGGTGTGTAAAGAGTCAGCTTTCTATCCGCGCCTCTCCAGTACCTGGAGAAAACAATTAAATTTGAACTGCATGTTTCACCCATTAATGTCTACTTTTCCGAGAGAAAACGTACAGGCTGGTTTTGATAAAGTTGATAGAAACTACGGCAGGTTCAAGGTGTATAACAAGCCAAAAACTGTGTGTGATATGTTCCGTTTCCGAAATAAACTTGGTGAAGACCTGGCTCTTGAAGGGCTGGAAAACTATCTGAAAGCTTTTACAGCTTGAAGTTTATGTAGTTATGTATTTGTAAAATATAATTTGACGAATTTGTTTTTTTATAAACCGAATAGGATCTGCATAACTTGCTATTTACTATATTTGTTCATTAATTACACTTGTTCACGAATCGTGAACATTAAAAATATATGAACATGAAGCTAAAAAATATTGACCAACCCCTTCAACTTGTCAAACAACACACCGGAATGGATGTTGAATGGGTAAACAATGCTCATGAAGCAGAAAGGAAGGCAGACGGAAAGTTGATATTCAAGACACCGGCAAATATGCAGATCGAAAGATATGCAGAAGTCAGAAAAGAGATCCGCAAGCATAATGTCCCTCAACTTGGAGAGCTTGCAAAAGAGATAGGCCCGCTAATTCTTGTGGCAGAAAAACTCTATCCGGCCATTAAAGAGAAGCTGATAGAAGCGGGGGTAGATTGGATGGATGGTGCCGGAAATATCTATCTCAAGGAGGGAGATACCATCATCTGGATTGATCATCATACCACTACTCCCAACAAGCAGATCAGGAATCGTGCGTTTACAAAAACGGGTTTGAAAGTATTGTTCCTTTTTCTAAATGATGAAGCCTGGCTAAACCAGACCTATCGGGAAATTGCAGAGGCTGCCGGTGTGGCACTCGGTGGGATTAAATATGTATTGGACGGCCTGAAAGAGCACGGTTTCATATTGGTGAGAAATAAAAAGGAGCTAAAATTAAAGAACAAAGAGAAGCTTCTGGATCAATGGTTGACTGCTTTTGCGGATGAACTGAAACCCAAAATTGAACAAGGGAGATATCGGTTTGTGAATCATGGTGACATGCAAAAATGGAATGAGTTGCAGCTGCCCGGTGAAACAGTTTGGGGAGGAGAACCGGGTGCAGATTTGATTACCCAAAACCTGAAGCCGAAAGAGTTCATTCTCTATACAAACAAGAGCAGGGCCGAACTTATGAAGGAGCTAAAATTGGCCCCGGATCGTGAAGGAATCGTTCAAGTGCGAACACCTTATTGGACTATAGAACCGGAGCATCCCTACGTAGCACCCATACTCGCAATTTATACAGACCTGATGCTAACGGGTGATCCCCGAAATGCAAACATCGCTAAAACCCTTTATGAAAAAGCTTAATATAAAACTTGAAGATCTACGCCAACAAAATCTGAAAGAGTTATTTAAGATACTCGAAGGTCTGTTCACGGAATTTGGGGTGGAGTTCTACATTTTAGGAGCTGTGGCTCGTGATGCATGGTATGCGAAGAGGCAAATCGGTTCCCGAACAACTCGTGATGTCGATTTTGCCCTCTATGTTTCTACACAAGAGCAATATGACGAAATCATAAAGCGATTGTTGAATAGACACGGATTTTCTGAATTAAAAGGTATTCCGTTTCGGCTGCAAACTCCTTTTGGTTATACCATTGATCTGATCCCTTTTGGTGAGATTAGTATAGATGATGCCGTATTGCCAGATAAAACATGGGATCGCCCAGTATTTGTCAATGGATTTAAGGAAACATTTGAACATGGATTGGTGCCCGTGGAAGTTGAAGAAGATTCTTCGCTTACATTTCGAGTGGCATCACTTGCATCTATTGTACTGTTGAAATTGATTGCCTATGATGACCGGCCTGAAAGGAGAAATACTGATCCGGCTGATATTTCAGACATTATTTTGAACTTTTTCGACATAGAATCGGAAGTTATCTATGAAGATCACAATGATTTATTTGAACGAAATTTGGAGCTTCATGAAATTGCAGCTGTCGTTATTGGCCGGGAGATGAGTGAGATTTTAAGTTCTAACGAAGCACTGGGAGATCGCATGCTGCGAATACTATCTCTTGAAAAAAGAACACAGCAAAAGATGGTTGAAGCAATGGCAGTAAATGGTATAACTCTTGATCAGGCAGAACGATGGATTCAGCTTATCCAAGAGGGAATCGTAAAATGAAATCTATAGTCTGAAACTAATTAGCACTTACTTACCCCAATAAGAATGTACTTCATCCATAGTCATTTTTTGTGATTAAGTGCAATGTAGAAAGCGATTGTATCATAATTCAAATAACTCAAAACAGAATGAATTACAAATGACCTGTATTGCTGAAAAACGGTTACACTATTTGAAAAACGTTTAGATTTGGTGAGGTTTATGAAAAACGATTACAATGACTATGGTTTGTTCTGTGAAATGATAAAACTATTGACAGGGTTATTCCAAAATGTAGAAATGAAGCATATTCATGCGTGATCATTTTTTGTGGTACATCGCTGGGTACATAACTCTAATAATAAGCCTTTACAGACCTTAAAGACAATTTTAAAAGCCACTCATAATCGATTGGTCGCAGGTTCAAGTCCTGCCGGGCCCACTTTTTCCAGCAATCTCATCTTTTCATACATCGCTCCCCACTTCCAACCCAATATCGGAAATCAGATCCTGCCGTTGATCTTGCAAAGCAGTGCTTCCTGTTCAGATCTGTAGGGTAATCTGATGTCAGATCACGAGATAGACGAGTAAAAAACTGAATACGGTTACCACGAGGCCCACCATAAAGATGTTGTAGGCAACTCTGAGCAGTTTGAACTTTTTCGAAAGAACGGATCCAAGTCCGTGTAAATCCCGGGCCATTGTGTCGTAGAGGCGTTCACTGTCAGTCATCAGCTCTTCGATACCGGTCACAAAATCGTCTCGCTCCATCGTGTAAAAATTGCCAAAAAATAGGATATTCGATCGGTTTGCACGCACATCATCCAGGGTTACTTTTTCATTCCCTACCCGCGGCCTTGCTGCTAAAACAGAATAAACCAGGGACGACATACAAGTAACCAATAAAATTGCAGTGGGTATTATCAGTAAGGTGTTAGAGAGAATTCGTGTTGAAATCGATGCAATGATAATGGAGATGATGATTCCATTAATGCTGATCATGATGTTCGACTTGTTATCTGCAATCGCACTCAGATTGATATGATTTCGGTATGAGGTCCGGAACATATCCGAAACCCCGCGATTGAGGGAGCCAAGTTTCTTTTTTGCAGAGATATCTTCATTTCCTGATTCCTCTTCGTCTGTCTCTTCCGATTCATCATCAGAGCTTTCGTCAGGTTCAGGGTTGTTACAGATCAGTGAGTATAGTTTTACCGGCTTGGAAATGTTTTTTAATTTTTGTTCGCCGAAAGATTCTACCCGAAAACCGGAATGATTTTTAATCTCTGTAAATACACTTTCTGAAATGATTACCGAACCGGCTTCTCCAAATGACTGTACCCGGGAGGCGATATTCACGGCATCACCATATATCCCTTCGTCATCATAAACAATATCACCAATATGAATACCAACCCGGATTGGAACCGAAGGCTCCTTGGTTAGCTCATTCTGAATATCCCTTGCGCACTGAACAGCGGCAAGAGCACTGCCAAACATAATCAGTGTGCCATCTCCATAATACTGCAAAACCTTTCCGTGGTATTTTAACAGAGACGTCTCAATTACCGCACGTTTGCGATCTCTTAGTGATTTTGCATTGAGTTCATCTTGCTGCATCATTTTTGAATAACCCACAATGTCGGCAAACATGATGGCTGCAAGTAGTCTGATATGATTATTTTCTTCGATGATAATTGTGCCCGCGAATTATGAGAATATGAACAGATGTAGTGGTCTGAATGATAAAAATGGTTCTCTTTTTTTGATATCGATCAAAATAATTATCCGATTTTGAAAGTGTAGAGTGCACCCGTCTTTAAAAAACAATTGCACAATGTATCAAAAAAATTTCTAATCAACGAACTATATACCCCAATCCCATTTTAAAAGGCAGTATCATTGGTTCTGCATACCTGTAATCACAACATTCCCCGTTCCTCGTGGATTACACGGATAGCTGAAATCGCTTCTCATTTTTCTTTGATTGTTTATTGTGTCATAGAAATCATCCAGATATCTCGTGGCAAAATTAATGTACCTCCGATCGAGCAAGGTATTTTCTGTTATAAGCTTATATATCTCCGGTTTGAGTTCCCGAAACTGTTCGAATGTGGGCTCTAATACACTGAGATCTTCCAGGCAATACCCCCTGTATCGCCTCTCTCTAACCGAACTCAGCCGCAAAGCCTCCTCCGGCCTTGCATAAGGAGCAGATACAAGCCCTGCCAAATCAAAGTCGTAGGGTACTGCCACATAGATTTTTTCATCTTCCAGAAAAAGCAGCCTGGTATTTTGCTGATATTGAATAGACCAATCGGTGTTGCCGATCATGTATTCAAATACGCTCATTCTTAAAAATGCTGCCTGATCTACAACTTCAGGCCTTAAGTGCAGGCGAGTTATACGGCGGGCATTATTTCGGGAAGCCAGAGCGTTTGCATGTTCTACTATAAACGCATATTCCGGATCAGATATCCGGCCATTTCCGGTGTCGTGATATGTAAGACGAACCAGCCGTACCCTGAAACTATGTTCAGTAAATAAATTGTATAGTTTATAGATAAGATACTCGCGTACCACGTACTCATCTCCCTGGCAAGACACCACAAGTTTTAAATTGGTTTGGCCGGCAAATAGAGAATGTTCAGATAGCTCAGTTCTGTTAAAATTCAATCTTAGAGGCGGAGTTCTGCAATTTTCCCGTTGCCTGCGAAAATTGCCCCTTACCCTTGACCGTATATCCAGATATTCTTCTATACCGGGGCCGTTAACATGCAGTTTAATGTTGTGATAAGAAGGGTCATCCCCACGGTCTCTCTGAAGCGACCTGATATCCCCTTCCAGCCTGATATCTAAAATTTCATCACTATCAAATAAACCCTGAAATTGATTTGACGGTGATTCCAATTGAAAAGCAACAGATGCCGGACTCAGCAAAAATATTATGAGGGGCAAAAAGGCGACTATTTTCCTGAAGGTGTGCATTGTTATTGAGTTAGAGAAGAGTTTAACATCCTCAGAATAATATATTTTTCGAATCAATCAAAAAAACAAAATATTAATATGTATGATGGCGCAGTTACTTAATTTTATTAACCTTGTTAATTCGATCAAATTCTCCCGCCCACCACGTCTTCAGTGGCAAATCGGAGGCAAGGATTAACTTCTGAAAGGCTGTAAAATCATACTCAATACTTTTAAGCTCTGCCGTTATGTTTTTTTGTTGTACTTCAACAATTACATATTCGGCTACAGGCAGATACGAAGGAGGTGGCGGGGATAAAAACGGATTTCTGAATGCACAGCCAACACTGCCTGCATTCAACAAGATATACTCCTTATGCTTTCGAAACATTTGAAAATGAGTATGACCACCAATTGCTACTTTTGTTGAATTATCGAAATTGATTAATGAATCTATTTCTTCAGGTGAAGATGTTGGCAATACAGCACGAATAGTTGAAATCGGAGAAGCGTGATAACAGAGCATATCTACTCCATCAGAAAGTGGAACCTTCAACGTCTTTTTGAAAGATTTTATAAATGACAAATCCTTATCACTCAGTTTTTTTATACACCAGTAAATGGACTTCTGCAAAGCTTCGCCTTCTATTTCATAATCGCTTGAATTTTCAGGATCGAATAGAGCCTCTTCATGATTGCCTATTACATAAGAGCAATTATGTTGTTGAATCAGCTCGATTATTTCGCGGGGAGACGGGCCAAATGTCACAATATCACCGAGGCAAATAATCGAATCGACATTGTTCTTGCCGATATCTGCGAGAACTGCTTCTAAAGCTTGAGCATTGCCATGAATATCTGAAATAACTGCTACTCTTCTACCCATTTTAATTTTTAGTTAATTAAATATTCTATTTTTTTTGACCGGTAATTCATCTTGCAATCAGCAGCTAACCCTGCCAAAGAATATCGTGATGTTTCTAAATACTTTAATGCTTTATTCAAAAATATTCTTTTCATATAAAATTACACACAGTCCAACGCCTTATAGGAGTTAATTTTTTAGTATTCTTGATAGTAAAATACCTCAGATATAGAAACTGCCCTCAATTTATAAAATCAATCTTCTGTGATTCGAATTTTCTCAACCCTTCTATTTTGTTGTTATCGTCGGGTTTTATCCGGCTTTTACCAAATCCATTCTACAACCTCAAACCGAAGAACCTAACATTGGGGAGTGGGTGATGGATTGTTCAATGGCCAAATTTTTTGAAGAGTTTACACAGATTGCGTAAATCTCTCAGGAAGGAACGCAAGTCTCTTATCAGAATGCGGTATATTCATTGGTTGAGAAAATTCTGGAAAAACAAACCACTATCTTCTGAATGATATAATGCTGATTAAATCTATACTAATACAATGAAAAGATACGTCACATCCCTGCTGATAACTGTACTGTTAATGATGGCCGCCTGCTCAGCACCGGAAGGGCCCGTTCCTCTTTCTGCAGATGTACCTGAAGCGGAAGGCTGGGATGTAGAAACGGTAATTGATGGCCTTTCTCACCCTTGGTCCGTAGTTTGGCTCCCCGGAAGCAGCGATACTCTATTAATTACCGAAAGAACCGGTCAGCTTCGGATGGTTCAGAATGGCGAACTGCTCCCTGAAACAATTAGCGGGCTTCCGGAGATTTTTGTCAGTGGCCAGGGCGGGCTTCTCGACGTTGCTCTGCATCCTGATTTTCAAGAGAATCGCCTTGTATATCTTACCTATGCAAGCGGTGATGAGGATGCAAATCGCACAACAGTTGGCAGAGGAGAATTAGACGGACTGCAGCTCAGAAATTTCGAAGAGATCTTTCGCGTGTCCCATGATAAGCCGAAAGACCAGCATTTTGGATCGCGAATAGAGTGGCTGCCAGACAACACATTTTTACTGACACTTGCAGATGGAGGAAATTATATTCGGTTTGATGGGGGCTGGATTCGCGAACAGGCACAAAAGCTCGATACACATCTTGGGAAAATTCTTCGCTTAACAGAAAATGGTGAACCAGCGGCTGACAATCCCTTTATAGATCATGAATATGCCCTGCCTGAAATTTGGTCGCTTGGCCATCGCAATGTCCAGGGTATTGCGCGTGATCCTGAAAGCGGAAGAATTTGGGCTAACGAACACGGCTCACGCGGTGGTGATGAACTAAATCTCTTAGAGGCAGGAAAGAATTACGGATGGCCGGAAGCTACCTACAGCTTGGAATATCACTTTACGCGTATTTCAAGAGAAACAACACTGCCCGGCATGGAAGATCCTAAAATTGTATGGACCCCGGCACAGGCACCAAGCGGTCTCGAATTTTACACCGGTGACAGGTTTCCCGAATGGCAGGGAGACCTCTTTAGCGGCGGCCTGGTTGGCGAGCAAGTTCGGCGTATCATTCTGGATGGTGAAGCAGTAACAGGCGAGGAATCCCTCACAATAGGTAGACGAGTACGTGATGTGGCCCAAGGCCCGGATGGGTACCTTTACATTCTTACAGATCACGAACAGGGTGAGCTTATTCGGATTGTGCCATTACAGTAAGTGTAAAACTTATAGCAGCAAAACATATCTGCTAAAACTTTTTGCCTGCTCACTGCGCTGAAGCTATATTCTTTTTGATCGTTCAATCTCTACGTAAACCGATATTGCATGAATCGAAAATCATTCCTCAAATCAGGATTACTGGGAGGTGCAGGTTTACTGCTGCCCGGATCATCCTCAGCCAATAAGAATTACAAACTTTCTCAAAATATCCCTGTATTTCGTTTTGCTGTTGGTGGCGATCTGCATTATGGGATTGACGAATACCAAAAACATTCTGAAAATCTGGTTAACTGGTTAAACAGGGAAAAAGAAAACCGCGGCTTAGATCTCTACTTCCTGAATGGGGATATCGTGCATGATATAACCGATAAATATGAGGAGTTGCAGTCAGAATTTTTGTCCGGTTTATCTATGCCTTATTTTGCAACCAAAGGAAATCACGATTATCTGGAAGCCGGACAAACTTGGGAATCGGTTTGGGGATATGCGGCAAATCAGATCGTAGAAGCCGGTCCGCTTGCATTTATCTTTGCTGATACAAGCCGCGGCAACGACCTTGACGCCTCTGTTTATACATCCCCCGATCCGCAATGGATGCAAAATGCTCTTCAGGCTGTATCAGATAAAACGGCCGTTTTCATTGTTCTGCATATTGCCCAAAGAAGAGAAGGTGGTACAGGGTGGCCTCAACCATGGCCCAGATTTGGTGTAGGCCATTACGAGGAGAGCCGAATTTCTGAAGCAGAAAGAGTTCTGGCCATGATTGAATCTGCACCGAATGTAAAAGCCGTTTTCCATGGGCATAATCACAATATTATAAGCAGCTACACAACACATTCAGCCCCTCAGCCAAACGCTAAACCCTATTTTTTCTGCAGCAGAGTAGGGCACAGCTGGGGAAATACCATAGGCTACAGAATTGTCGAAATCTATGAAAACGGATCAGCCAGAACATATCAATATGATCCTGAATCTGAGACTGCTTTAAATACGGAATTGATCGAAATGAAAGCACCCGACCAACCTTGCCGAACTACCTTTGATAATAAATCCTTTGACATTCGGCTTGTCTAAGACACTACTGCAGCAATCAATGGATTTCAAGCATAAATTTTTTGTGTGAGAATGTTCGCCCTGCAGATTGATATAGATAAATTCGGAACGATGTTCACTCATTAGTGATTGTTGAGTATAGCATCCTAATTTGAGGAACTTCCATGTTATTATATATCATTTTTATTTTTGGTGTCATTATTACCACAGCTACCGTAACCGGTATTATCTACGATTTCGATGATTCGCCCGTGATACCACATAATCATAAAAGTGACGCGACCAACAGAGTAGATTACGATGGAATGGGGGACTATTCTCGCTATCCAAAAATCGAAAGAGCATAGACTACCCGCCCTCATAACTATCGTTCTGTACCCATCTCTTTAAGCTCTATGCTTTTAGTTTTTTAAACTATTGGCTTCAATTTTCTTGTTATCGCGATTCTCAATTACAACAAGCCTTATTCTTTGGCCAAAAAGATCTAACACCTTGTTTGCTTTGCCACGGCGAAAGCTCTCTTTGCCTTGTTCCACACCCCGGAGGATCCGGTTTCCAGCCTATTATCGGGTATAGTTTTGATTGAAAAATCAATTAGTTCAACCATAAAAAGACGGAACGAATAGTTTGAAAATATTTTTATGATCGCCAAAAACAAATTCATTATCACGTATCTATTCTACAGATGAAAAAGATGACGCAAGACTACAGCAAGTACACCGATGAAGATCGTAACGTTTGGAAAACACTATTTGAGCGGCAGCAAAAAAACCTTCCGGGTAAAGCTCATCCCGAATATCTGAAATGTCTCAACCAGCTCAGCGATGTTTTACATCCCGGTAAAATCATCAACTTTAATGAGTTGAATGAATGTCTGATGGCAGAGAATGGGTGGTCGGTTGTGGTTGTACCGGGTCTGATTCCCGTGGATGACTTCTTCAAACTGCTTTCGGAGAAGAAGTTTTGCTCTTCAACATGGCTGCGTAAAATGGATCAGCTCGACTATCTGGAAGAACCTGATATGTTCCACGATATTTTCGGGCATATTCCGCTATTAATGAACTCCAATTATGCAAGATTCGTAGAGGAGTTCGGCAAGCTGGGAGTTGAATATGGCCACAACAAAACTATTGAGAAGCAGCTTCAGCGACTCTATTGGTTTACTGTAGAGTTTGGCTTGATCAGGCAGAATCAGGATACACAGATATACGGTGCGGGTATCATCTCATCAGCCGGGGAGACAGACCATATCTTTGAAGATGATATCGAAGTACTCCCCTACGATGTGGAAAAAGTAGTGAACAACGATTTTATCACCTCAGAAATTCAGACCCGATATTATGAAATTGAAACTTTTGAGCAGCTATTTAACTCTGTGGTGAAGCTGCAGCAAAGCCTTATGGAAGAGTTAAATGTGTAAGCTTTTCTGCGTTTTTTTAACAATCTCTCACGTTACTTCACTTCCATTTACAAAGAAATCACAGAGTAAAGAAAATTATGATTACTCCTGAATCTTCACTGATGGAAGCCTGGAACGAGGTATTGAATGAAGTGGGAAAGGCTGTTTTAGAGGTGCAGCATCCATTCAGGTATACTACACTTGCCACTACAGATAAATTGAATTCACCCCAACAGAGAATAGTTGTGCTGCGCGATTTCAACGGAAAATCAGATTTTTTGATCTACACTGACAGCAGATCCGGTAAAGTTGGCGAAATATTGAATAATCATTCTGTAAGCCTTCTGTTTTATCACAATGAGAAGAGGCTTCAGCTTAGAGTTTCAGGCAGTGCTGCCATCATTACGTCAGGAGAGCAGTATCGTAAACTCTGGGAAAAACATGGAAGAAAAAGCCCCCGCTCCTACACATCCGTTCTGCCTCCGGGAACAGAAATCGAAAATCCAACGGAAGCATATCACTGGCAGAACGATGAACAGACTGATTTTTGCCTCATTAAAATAGAAGCTGACAAAATGGAGTTCTTACAACTGAATGGCATCCATCATATAAGAGCCGAAAAAATTATCCGGAAGGATAAAAAGACCACCCGGTGGATAGCACCTTAGCCTATTCGTTGATCTTTTTTATCATGCAATAAAGGTTCATATTTTTGATGCAAACTTCGTTACTTTAGATAACTTGTAACCGGGAACCAAACCATTTTCTGCATCCATATCCATGCCAAACCTATTTCATATAAGAAGACTTCACCTGTTTTTTATTCCCATCGTACTCTTGTTGTTATTCTATTATGGCTGCCGATCTTCCGAAATCATGACTGAAGATGAGGCTCCTGTATTTGAAGAGGAGATCGTTGAAGCTGTAACTGATACAGTACATGTTTCTCCAGTTATACTTTCTCCTGATGATAGTATCGCTCCTACGCGTGAATTCCGTGCGGCATGGGTGGCAACTGTTGCCAACATCGACTGGCCTTCAAGGCCCGGGCTACCCATTGAAGAGCAGCAGAAAGAGATGATTGCCCTGCTCGACCGTGCTGCTGCCCTCCATTTTAATGCCATTATTCTTCAGGTTCGCCCGGCAGCAGACGCTATTTACGATTCACCATACGAGCCATGGTCGTACTATCTTACCGGCAAAATGGGCGAAGCACCATTGCCGCATTACGATCCTCTGGAGTTCGCCATTCAGGAAGCTCATAAACGGGGTATGGAACTTCATGCATGGTTCAACCCCTACCGGGCTTTACACCCAACCAATCGCTCTGAAATTTCACCCGATCACATCAGCCGTACCAATCCTGATTTTGTGATAAAGTATGGCGATTTTCTCTGGCTGGATCCCGGTAACAGAGATGCCAAAGAGCACACAATCAACGTAATTCTGGATGTTGTTAAGCGGTACAATATTGACGGTGTACACTTTGACGACTACTTCTACCCCTACCCTTCGTATGCGGATGGCAAAGATTTTCCCGATGATATAAGCTGGGAACTGACACAAAAGAGTGGAAATACCCTCGCCCGTGACGACTGGCGGCGTGAAAACGTAAACACTCTGATGAGAGAACTTTCAGAGAGAATTAAAGAAATTAAACCTCATGTTAAATTTGGAATAAGCCCGTTTGGTATCTGGCGGCCCGGTTATCCCGAAAACACCACTGGATTTGATGCCTATTCTTATTTATATGCTGATGCCCGCCTCTGGCTGCAGCAGGGCTGGGTTGATTATTTTACACCGCAGATATACTATCGCATAGATCAGGATCCCCAGCCATTTCCGGTTATGCTTGAGTGGTGGGTTGAACAGAACGATTTTGACCGGCATATGTGGCCGGGCCTGTTTACAAGCCGCCTGAGGGAAGCCGATGGCAGCTGGCCGCTGAACGAAATTACGGGACAGATCTATACAGCACGCGGCTTTCCCGGGGTAAGTGGCAGCGTACACTTTAGTATGCGAACGTTTATGGAAAATCCAGGGCAATTCAATCAAAAAATGAGTGCCGGTCCTCATGCAAAGCCATCCGTTATACCCGCTTCGCACTGGCTTGGTTCTGCCCCCGAAATAGTCCCTGAAGCTTCGCTCAATGATTATGGTGCATACCTCAATCTGCAATTCAGTGCACCGGGCACCGGCGATGTTTCCTGGTGGATTATACGAACGAAAACAGCCGGTAACTGGGAGATTGACATTCTGCCGGGATACAGACACGAAATAAATTTTCACATCGCCCCCTCAGCGGTGAGGCCCGATTCACTAAGCATTTCGTATCTGAACCGGGTTGGTCTCGAGAGTTCAATAATTTCTATAGAACAAGAACTTAACGAACACAATCAGGCCGACACCATTACTGCTGAGAGGCCACCAATTATATCTCGCAGCGATTGGGCTGATCAGGCACCTGGTGGTTTACGTGCTAATGCTGTTCGGTCTATTATGGCTGAGGGTGATACATTGCGATTCAGAGATTTAACCATTATTAACGGCGGCCTCTTACGCTCTGCCTCACTGCCCGCCGGCATGCTGAAACCCGGAGCACCTGTGGCTGATGAAGAGACTGAATCACAGGAGATACTTATTCTTCAACTTTATAAAAATGGTGTCTCAGAAAGAAAGCAGGTTGGCGCAGGCGAAGCTTTCAATTGGTTTGGCTATCACATTGGTATTCTTCAAACAGATTTCTCTTCCGGCTCAGCAAATCTCGAAATAGCCACCGTTCAGTCCATTCCTGTTGATCGGGCAGCTTTTCGGTCAACCGGTTCGGCTTCGCAGCGTTTTCGGGTACCTCATGTTCCCAATTTCATCACATTACACCACACCGGCAGTACTGAGCCAATTTCAGAAGATGATGATCCCGTACAGCTTTTGAATAATCTGTTTGAATGGGGAGCAGCAGAAAGAAACTGGTGGGATGTTCCCTACCATTTCCTTATTGATTTAGACGGAAACATCTATGAAGGCAGAAATGTATCCTTTGCAGGAGATACCAACACCCGGTATGATGTACGCGGTCATCTCTCCATTAGCATCATGGGAAATTATAATTTACAGGAACCTACAGAGAATCAGTTAGACGCCATCACAAAGCTAAGTGCCTGGCTGGTTGAAAAATATCAACTAACTGTTGATGATATTTCACTTCATAAGAACCATGTTGATACAACCTGCCCCGGCAACTACCTCTCGCCATTTATTGTGAACGGCACACTTCAGGAGCAAATTAAATTATTGCTTAACAGGTAGAGTATAATCTACACAGATTGGCTGTCTAACAGGCGCTGGATGGATTTTTTTAACTGAGAATACGTTATTGGCTTCCCAATGTAGTCGTGATATCCAATCTCTGCTGCGCGTTCTCTGTTTTTTGGATCGGTATTCCCGGTGATATAGATTACCGGTATCGTTTTGGTTTGCTTAATTTTTCTATATGCCTCAATACCATCCATATCATCCTGAAGCATAATATCCATCAGAATAAGATCGTAATCACCTTCTTTGCACTTTAGAACGGCACTTTGCCCTTTTGTTACTTTCTCGTATTGGCTAAATCCCATCTTTTTGAGCATGTGTTCGAGCATTAACTGAAGAACGAGCTCATCTTCAACAATGAGAATTTTAAAATCGGGATTCATCCTATAAGGCTGTGTATATTCAAAAATTTACTTTGGCAGCATTGAGCAACGACCATGAAGAAATGTTACAATAAATTAATGTAAGAAAAAATTAAAGTAAGAAACTGACGATTCAATTAATACTTTTAATTACGAACATGTTAGTAGCTGAGAAGCTCACAAATAGCGTCAGTATAGGTCTGGGTGGTTCCGCCGCCGCCTATATCAACGGTGCACTCCTCTTTATGATCCTGCAATACAGTATAAACCGCTGATCTGATTTTCTCTGCGGTTTTATAATCATCAAGATATTCAAGCATCATCAATGCTGAAAACAGGAGCGCGGTAGGATTTGCCTTACCCTGGCCGGCAATATCAGGCGCTGAGCCATGTACTGCTTCAAACATAGCGGCAGTATCACCGATATTTGCAGCACCGGTTACTCCAAGGCCGCCCACAAGCCCGGATGCCAGATCAGATAAAATATCACCAAACAGGTTGGTGGTTACTATCACATCAAAAATATGTGGCCGCAGTACCATCTGCATCGCCATATTATCCACAATAAGATCTTCAAACTCTACATCAGGATACTTCTTCGCAACTTCGCGCCCTATTTCGAGAAAAAGGCCCGTTGTAAGTTTTAGAATGTTCGCTTTATGGACCAGCGTTACCTTTTTGCGCTTGTTTTTCTTTGCATACTCAAACGCAGCAGTAATAATTTTCTCGCTGGCATCCCGGGTTACAACAGCAATACTTTCCGCATGTTTTTTATTATCGTCAACCCAATGCTCCTTCCCAATGTACAAGCCCTGTGTGTTTTCACGGAACAGTACCAGATCTACAGATCTGAACGGACTCTCAATATTTGGCAGTGATTTAGCCGGCCTGATATTACTGTAAAGATTAAATTTTTGGCGAAGTGCTACATTGATTGAGCGAAAACCTGCACCAACCGGAGTTGTAAGCGGCCCCTTTAAAACAATACGATGCTCTTCAATTGCAGAGATAGTTTCATCAGGCAGCGGATTCCCGGTCTTAGTGAAGGTTGCCTCTCCTGCCTCGCACTCTATCCAGTTAATTTTAGCGCCGGAGGCATCTAAAATGGTAGTTACTGCTTTTGTGATCTCTTTTCCAATCCCATCCCCGGGAATTAATACTACATTTTGCATGTATACCGATAATTAATTTCGTTTTTTATTTATCCTGAAAAGATAGCAAATCTTGCAGGCATCTTACAGTACTATCTAATCGGTAAATATTTAACTCTTAACATAAAACGCCATTATTCTTGCCCGCAGTTCTTTATTATAATGCCGAAATTCGGTATATCTTCCGCCGTGCAATTAAAACAACCTGTTCTCTATGAAAAGATTTAGGAATGATACTCCAAGAGCGTCCAAAAAAGAGATTTTTGGCTGGGCTATGTTCGATTTTGCCAACCAGGCTTATACACTGCTCATCATCACTGTTATTTTTCCGGTACTTTTTACAACCGTTATCGTGGGTGATACTGATCAGGATTACCGACTTGGTAATCTGCTCTGGAGTATAGCACTTGCAACAAGCTACTTTATGGTTGTACTTAGCGGGCCCGTTTTTGGCGCTATTATGGATTACTCCGCCATGAAAAAGAGATTCCTATTCTATAGCTACCTGCTAACCATTGTGAGCACCACTCTGCTCTATTTTGTTGAACCGGGTTTGGTTGTACTTGGCGTTACACTTATTGTAATCTCGAATTTTGCATACGCCATTGGTGAGAATTTTATAGCCTCATTCCTTCCAAGCCTGGGCCCGCCAAGCGACCTTGGTAAAATTTCCGGTTTTGGCTGGGCTTTGGGTTATGTAGGAGGCCTGTTAGCGGCAGGTTTTGTGATCGTTTTTCTGGGTGAACCAACAGCCGATAATTTCAGCCGAATTCGCTGGGTGGGGCCGTATGCCGCACTCTTTTTTATGCTTGCTGCTATCCCTACGTTTGTTTGGGTAAAAGAGCCGGGTGCTAGAAAAGAGCTGCCAAAAGGCGAATCATTTATGTCTGTCGGTTTCAAAAGGCTTGGCGAAACCATACGGATGGTAGGCCAGTTCAAAGATCTGACGATATTTCTGATCTCCCTGTTCTTTGCTATGGCGGGAATTTATATTGTTGTGGCATTCGCGTTTATCTACGGAGACCAGGTGGTACGCTGGGACGAAAACGTGCGCATTTTGATGTTTGTGGTTGTACAAATTACGGCGGCAGCCGGGGCGTTTTCGTTCGGTTTAATTCAGGATAAAATCGGGGCAAGAGTTACCTACAATATCACACTTGGCCTTTGGTTTGTTGGGGTAATGGGCATCTGGGCCGTTACGGATATCACAAACTTTTTGAACAGCACATTCAATACAGATTTTGAGGCGCAGTATGTTTTTCTCTATATCGGTGTGATAGCAGGCCTGAGCCTTGGTTCGAGTCAGTCGGCCAGCAGAGCACTTGTAGGGCTCTTTACTCCGGAGCAGAAATCAGCTGAGTTTTTTGGGTTCTGGGGTCTCTCTAACAAAATTGCGGGCGTCTTTGGAATTATTGGGCTTGGGCTGCTTCAGGCAGAATTTGGGCTGCACCAATCCGTTCTCTTTTGTGCGTTTCTTTTTGTGATAGCTATTATCATCTGCCTTTTTGTGAATGAGAAGCGAGGCACTGAAGCCGCAGACGATTTCCAGGAAAACAACTCTTGAGAAAGGTAACCCCTTCCAATGCAAATCGCATCGGGAGGGATGTAAGAGTTCCTTTAACGAGAGGTTACAAGTTCGCCATCTTCAAACAATCTCTCTTCAATCAGATTTCCATCAGAATCCCAGGCTTTGTGGGCTCCGTGAGGTTTTCCGTTTTCATACATTTTCTCTTCAATCAGGTTTCCCAAACCATCCCATGTACGCTGTATACCGTGCGGCATACCCAAATCATATTTCCGTTCGCTGATAAGATTTCCATCCTCATCCCAGTTTCTTAGCATGCCATGAGGCTTATCATCTTTATAATAACCTTCACCAGCTTTAACACCATTTTCATGCCATGTTGTAGCCACACCCTCCATTTTTCCTTCTACAGTAGTTGATTTCGTAGCAAGCTGCCCGTTTCTATGCCAGGTTCGGTTTAAATCAGGTGTAGATTCCACCATTAACTCTCCATTTTCAAACCAAGCATAAAAATATGGCCTGTCATTGAGGTTCGAGCCATACACAGACTTTAAGTTATTGCTGCCATCTTTATGATATATTCTGTTAATAATCGATCCGTTTTCTCTGCTGTAGGATGCATGCTGCCTGCCGTCAGAAGTAAAAAGCATACCGTCTACAATCATCCCATCTTCAAATGTGAGGTCTGCACGCAGCTCCCCATTTTTGTGGTTCACAGCGAAATGTCCGGTAACTGGGTTACCCTCAAGATCTGTATAGAGATGAAGTTCATCCGAAATCTTAATATTCGGTATGGTTGAAGTGATGTGATCCTGCATGGAGTATTGCACATCTTGCGAGCATGATATTAGAAGTAAAAAAGTGATGGTAATCAGTAAGTATCTCATAGCTGTAACATGTTTGTTGTTTTGCTAAAATAGATGCACAAAGCAGTAAAATCAAATGAAGGTAAAACTAAGAAGAATAATTGCAGATTAATGAATGCAAAAGCTTAGTAATTGAGTTACGGAACGCAATTTTAGCATCTTTAGAAAAACGGCCCCGGTTAAAGTGTTTAGAATCAATAACAATCATCTATCAAAAAGTATGTTTAGCTGTAAGTTTGCTCAATCATTCAAAAAAATGTTGTCTACGCTAAAAAAAAGACGGTTTGATGGATGCTTTTTACTGCCAGAATGTTAACTTGTGGCATCTTAAAAATGTACTTCGAATCCGATGGTGATTCACTGCATTCCTTCTGATGATTGTTTGATTTTTATCATCAAGACAAATACTAACTAAATAATGGAGATATAATGAGTAGAATCGACGAAATCAAAAGCCTGATGGCAGAACTTGAGGAAGATCTTGTTAAATTTTATGACAAGGGAAACAAAGCAGCCGGTACACGTGCCCGTAAGCAGCTACAAGACCTCAAAAAACTATCTCAGGAAATCCGCCTGGAAATTCAGGATATGAAAAACAACGCATAATTTTCTATCCCAGTTTATTTCTAAAAAAGCCACATACCATGTGGCTTTTTTTATGCCCAAATGTTGCCTGCCTCTTCATCTTTCATTTTTGTCTGTTTGATTGAAAACGTACCTTTCAGCCCATCAATACGATTGCTATGAGTGAACCCTCTTTTCATAAAATTACCCCGCGCGCAATCCGTGTGTGGCAGATTGGTAATTTCATTGGAAACCTCTTTTTTTTCGGTATTCCTGCTGCCTACGCGGCTGTATTTGGCTGGAGTGGCTTCCATTTCTGGATTCTGTCCATATCGGTTACCTTCATATTTATTGCGTGGATGCTCTCCATTTTTCTAACACCCTATCTAACCTGGAAGAACTGGCGGTACGCCATCAACGAAAAAGAGATTGAACTTAAGCACGGAGTACTGATAAAAACCCACACCCTGATTCCTCTCAGCCGGGTTCAGCATGTGGATACCAGACAGGGGCCCCTGCTTCGCTGGTATAACCTTTCCACAGTCACCATCTCCACAGCAGCAACCACACATGAAATACCGGGGCTCGATACGCAGCTTGCCGACAGAGTACGCCGTGAAATTTCAACTTATGCGCGCCTCGCAGAAGACGATGTCTGAATTTGAACGACAACACCCCATAGCAGCTGTCAGCCGTGCATTCGGATTAATCCGCGGCAACTTTATTACCATTCTGATTTTTCTGTTTGTTGGTGCCCAGAGCGACAACTTTCCGTTTTTGTGGTGGATTGGCGGCGGTTTTGGATTGCTTCTTGTACTTGGAATTGCCAACTGGTGGCGCTTTCTTTATAAAATTGAGGATGGCACTCTGCACATAAAAAGCGGTATTTTTGTACGAAAAGACCTCTATCTCACCAAAGACCGTATTCAGGTGATCGACATCACCGCAGGGATTTTACAGCGAATGTTCGGGTTGGTTCGGCTCGATATTCAAACAGCAGGATCGAGCTCTCGTCAGGCAGCAATTGATGCCATAACCCGCGATAAAGCTGCAGAGGTAAATCGTATGCTAAGGGAAGTAAAGTCTGCAAATGACGCTTCTGAAAGCTCCGGTGATGCCGATCAAGAAGCTATATCTCTTCAGCCGGAAACTATCAAAAAAATAAAACTGCCTGCCAAAGAACTGCTTATTGCGGCATCTACATCGGGAAGTTTTGGTATTGCCCTCTCCATTATTGCTACCGTTTTTTCTCAGATTGAACCGCTAATTTCAGAATCCGAACTGTTTGAATATCTGTTTGGCCTGTTGCCAACGCAAACAGATACAATGATGATTATCACCGTAATCGCAGTATTTGTGGTATTTGCCTGGCTTCTCTCTTTTTTCAGCACACTCTTTACGTACGGAAATTTTCAGATCGATGTGAAAGAGAAAGAGATTGTAGTATCGCGGGGAATTTTTGAGAAAAAGAGAATCACCGTTCCTTTCAACCGTATTCAGGCTATCCATGTTACTGAAGGAATCATCCGGCAGCCTTTGGGATATGCTTCTGTTCACCTTGAAAGCGCCGGTTATGGCGACGATAAAGGTACCGGGTCCATTGTTCTCTATCCATTGATACGAATTCAACATCTGAAAACCCTGCTGAATGATGTTGTACCGGATTATGATAAAGAGTTTTCCGGCAGCAAACCTCCCTCCCGCTCTGCAAGGCGATACATATTCCGGTCGGCGTTTCTGGTTACAATCATCACGGCACTACTTTACTGGTACCTTGCACTCAATATATGGATTTGGGTTCTTCCCATCGTCTCACTATTCTGGGGATGGAAAAAGTACAAAGATGCCGCTTTTGGGTGGGATATTGATATGCTGCTGATGAGAAACCGGCGTCTTTCACGTTCAACAGCGTTTATTAAAAAGAAGCGTGTGCAGGATGCCGCCGTAATACAAAGCCCGTTTCAGCGAATGCGGGATCTCGCTACCATCCAGCTTTTTGTTGCATCGGGCGACCGTGGCAAATCTTTTCAGGTACGTGATCTTGAGCTTGAGGATGCACGGTTGCTACTACAGCATCTGCAGAAGAATGGGGTTCCCGTTGAGGATGAAACAGAACCTGAGGTCAGCGGTAATTATGCCCTGCCGGGCTGGGCTTAAGTTGCTTCAGCTTTTTTCCTGAATCTTAAAAGAACTGATTTATGAGACCATACATACTTGCAGAGAATACCTGGAAAAATATTAAAGAGCAGCAGATTGATCTTGCGGTGCTTCCATGGGGCGCAACTGAGGCTCATAACTATCATCTGCCGTATGCCACAGATAATTATCAGGTAGAAGCAATTGCAGCAGAAGCGGGTAAAATTGCGTGGGATAATGGCACAAAGGCCATCATATTACCTGTAATTCCATTTGGTGTAAATACCGGCCAGGCAGATATCCGGCTTGATATGAACCTGAACCCAAGCACACAGCTTATCATACTGCGCGATCTGATTACTGTACTGAACAGGCAGGGCATCAAAAAACTGCTGGTTCTGAATGGACATGGCGGGAATAATTTCAAACCACTTCTGCGTGAACTGGGCCTTGAGTTTCCCGAAATGTTCCTTTCTATTTGCAATTGGTTTGGTGTTCCCAACAGAGATGCCATCTGCGAAGAACCGGGCGATCACGCCGATGAGATGGAAACAAGCCTTATGCTTTACCTGAAGCCCGAGCTGGTACAGCCTTTGGGTGAAGCCGGTGATGGCCACGAAAAAAAATCCGTGGTTAAAGGTATTCGGGAAGGCTGGGCGTGGGCCGAACGGCAGTGGTCTCAGGTAACAGACGATACCGGTATTGGTAATCCCGCGAAATCAAGTAAAGAGAAAGGTGAACAGGTTTTTAAAGAGGTAACTCAAAAAGTTGCCAGCCTGTTGACTGAAATTGCCGAATTGGATTTGAATAATCAGTACGAGTAGCTTTGCAGGTATCTTTTAGAAAGAGATTCCAAACAACAAAGCCACTGAATTACTCCTGAAAAGCCCCGGGAAATCGGGTATGGAGTCACTGAAATCTCTGTCGTAACGCAACTCCAGTTTCCATTGAAATCCGTTTGGAGTGCCATGTTTTATCCCCGCTGAAAGGACACTGCCAATGACAAAATCCTCCATCAATTCTGCTGTTTCGTCCGGCACGGTACCTGAGCTAAACTCAAATTCACCGATTCTGCGATCCGCAAGAAAATCGAAACGCGGCCCGAGGCCTACGTATGGCCGCCAGTGAGTTTTAGAGAAATGAACATTCAGCTGTGGTGTAATCGTGAGGTAATCCAGGCGTGTTTTTGCACTCACAGTTCGCAGGGCAGTGCCATCTTCTGAAGTTTCAGTCTGTACTCTTTCAAATCCCCTTTGGTTTAATCCGAGATCCAGAAGCATAGATATCCGTCCGGAAAACTGAACCTCTGCAAAGCCGGCAATATTTACTCCCCGAACACTCTCTATGCCTGTGTCATCATCAATAATCCAGGAGGAATTCACCCCACCTTTCAGACCGAATTTTAACTCTTGACCCAATAATTCGGCCGGAATCAACATAAAAAAAAGGAGAACAGAAACCGGTACAATGGATTTTAGCATGATTCAGCCCGTCAGATGATTTATAAATTTGGTCCGTTTAAATGATGAAGAAAGTACGCCGCAATGGAAAGTTGAATCTTTCAGATTTAAATAAAATTATCAATAGAGTAAATGAAGTAATTGCCTTTTTTTAATCCTTCAACAGAATGAAATATTCAACTCAACTTTTCCGGCGGAATATGATTCCCTTAAGGTAACAAAGTTTATGAAATTCTATCCAAGCCAGAAAAGCTTATGGTCACCCAAAATGATTAATCTAAGTAATTTAAAAGCAGAATTTTATTATAAATAGATTTCCTTTCATTAAAAATCAGTAGTGTCCGGTAAAAGGTAAATAAAAAGAAGGGGAGTTCCCTTTCGAGTTCT
>REDS01000226.1 GCA_007693395.1 Balneolaceae bacterium
AAAGAATTACATCAAATACCAGTAAAACTAAGAGTGAGTTTATGAGAACAAATAATAAGTTAAGAGCCTTAAAGGTGATTTTTTTCACGTTAATCATCATCCCGTTTTTTATAGCCCACCCCTTAGCCGCTCAGAACAGTACTATTATCGCTGAAGGTGCAGAACTAACGTTGATTTCAGATCAGTTTTCATTTACCGAAGGCCCTGCTACTGATGCGGACGGGAATGTCTATTTTACTGATCAGCCGAATGATCATATCTGGAAATACAGCATCGACGGAGAATTGACACTTTTTATGGATGAAACCGGACGCTCAAACGGCATGTATTTTGATCATGACGGAAACTTGCTTTCTTGTGCCGATCTGAATGGCGAAATCTGGAGTATTTCCACCGATAATAAAGAAGTCACGGTTCTTGTAAATGAGTTTAACGGGAAGCAGCTGAACGGGCCAAATGATTTATGGGTAGATCCGAAAGGAGGTATCTATTTCACTGATCCCTACTACCAGAGAGATTACTGGGACAGAACCGAAAAAGAGATTGAGGAAGAGCGCGTATATTATCTGACCCCAGATCGTCAGGAGATTCTAATCGTTGAAAATGAATTCGTAAAACCCAACGGAATTATCGGTACACCTGATGGTAACACACTTTATGTTGCGGATATTGGCGACAGCAAAACCTACTCGTACACAATGAATGAAGATGGCACACTTTCCAACAAGCAGCTTTTTGCCAAAATGGGATCTGATGGCATGACGATCGACGATCAGGGAAATGTATATCTGACGGGAAGCGGGGTAACCGTATTTAATAAAGAAGGTGAGCAAATTGAGCATATCCCCATTCCACAGGGCTGGACCGGAAATGTTACGTTCATCGGTCCGGAGCGTCGTACACTTTTCATCACAGCCGGTAATTCGGTCTATACACTGGAAATGAACGTACAGGGCAGATAAGATAGGTGTGAAGAAAAAAACTCGTTCTTTTCCCGGTGCAATATTGATACTCAATGGTTATACATTGTGAATTCGAGAAAATAAATTAAGCGAGCTTAAATTTCGGGCGAATCCTTTCAGTCCATTTGGAATACAGGATCATTCTTGAAGGATCATTTTTAAGTTATAACCTTTCTATCTGTTGGTTTAAGCAGGTTCCGTTTATTCATGGACTCAAAGAGTAGTCTTATCGCAGCTGTAAACGACAGACTTATTGTATTTTTTTGGCTTTTTTATGTAGAATACCATGTGGTTAAATCAAGAACTATAATCCTTAAACCGTTCTGTAACAATGGAAAAGCATAGTATAAAGAAGTTTATCACAAAGAGTTTTAACGAACCGGATGAGAAAACGGGTCTGCCGGGTGCAATCTTAGAGAGTGTACAGCTGGGAGAATTAACCATACACCGAATGACATTTGAGCCGGGTTGGCGTTGGACAGCATCCCTGCCTGAAATTCTTGGTACCGAAACCTGTGAGTTTGAACATCCGGCATGGATTTTACTTTCAGGCCGGTTTGTGGTTAAAATGAATGATGGGCGTACACAAGAATATGGGCCGGGTGATCTTGGAATGATACCTCCCGGCCACGATGCATGGGTAAAGGGTGATGCACCTGTTGTGGCACTTGATATACAGATAAACAGGTAACCCCTATCTCTTTCAGTTATATAAGCCTCAATAAATTGAAAATAAATCGGGAGCAGCCACTCGAAATGACCCGGATTTGATTTTATCAATCAGCATGGATCGCCCGATTCAATTGAAAAATTTCAGGAGAAATCGGGAAGATTATTATGCAGGTAAATCCATTTTGATAATGATAGTTATGAAAAGTTAATACAACATTTTTTCCTGAAACTACACATTGTTCAAGTTGCTTAATATATTGATGGAAAATCAAACCGACGATAAACGGAGGCACTATAGTGGCAACTCACGATCTTGCAGGAAAAAAAGCACCCCACACCATTCTTGAAAATATTCCAAGGCTTGTTTCTAAATACTACAGCCTCACGCCCGACCCCGAAAATCCGCTCCATGCAATTTCTTTTGGCACCTCGGGGCACCGCGGAACGTCTCTCAACAACACATTTAATGAAGATCATATCCTCGCCATCAGCCAGGCTGTGGCTGATTTTCGTGAAAAGAATGGAATCAATGGACCTCTTTACTTAGGCATTGATACCCACGCCCTTTCTGAGCCAGCCATGATTTCAGCTCTGGAGGTTTTTATTGCGAATGGAATTGAAGTCCGCTACCAGGATGGATTTGGATACACGCCAACTCCGGGTGTTTCGCATGCTATTTTAACCTGGAACAGAGGACGTACCTCCGGGCTGGCCGACGGTGTAGTCATTACACCTTCACACAATCCACCGTCGGATGGCGGATTCAAATACAACGCCACCAATGGCGGGCCTGCAAGCACAGAAATCACAAAAGAGATTCAAAACAATGCCAACAATTACCTGAAAAAAGAGCTGAGTGGCGTTAAACGCATTCCGTTTGAGTCGGCAATCAAAAAGCCATTATCCAAAAAGTACGATTATATAAAACCGTTTACGGATGACCTGATCAATGTGGTGGATCTTGACGTAATCCGCGAATCAGGCCTGAAAATTGGTGCGGATCCCATGGGTGGATCGGGCATCGCCTACTGGGAGCCAATTGCTGAAACATATGGACTGAACCTGGAGGTGGTAAATCCGAGGGTGGATCAGACCTTCAGTTTTATGACGGTGGATAAAGACGGCAAAATCCGAATGGATTGCTCCTCTCCCTATGCGATGGCAAGCCTGATTGATCTCAAAGATAAATATGATATTGCGTTCGGAAACGATACCGATTTCGACCGGCACGGTATTGTAACAAAAACCGGGCTGATGAATCCCAACCACTATCTCGCTGTGGCGATTAAGTATCTGTTTCAAAACCGCCCGGGATGGAGTGCTGATGCGGCTGTGGGCAAAACACTGGTTTCGAGCAGTATGATTGATCGCGTAGCCAAATCGATCAACCGAAAACTGGCTGAGGTACCGGTAGGGTTTAAGTGGTTTGTGGATGGGTTGCTGGATGGATCCTACGGATTTGGCGGCGAAGAGAGTGCGGGTGCTTCGTTTTTGAGAAAAGACGGCACGGTATGGTCAACCGATAAAGACGGGATTATTCTGAACCTGCTCTCTGCCGAAATTATGGCTAAAACCGGCAAAAGCCCTTCTGAGCATTATGAAGAACTTGAAGAGCGCTTTGGAAGTCCTGTGTATGAACGGCTTGATGCACCGGCCTTACCGGAGGAAAAAGAGGTTTTGAAGAATTTATCACCTGATCAGGTTAAGGCAAATGAGCTGGCAGGTGAGCCCATTCTCAAAAAGCTAACCCGTGCACCGGGTAATGATGCAGCCATTGGCGGGCTGAAAGTGGAGACGGAAAATGGCTGGTTTGCTGCACGCCCATCAGGTACGGAAGATATCTACAAAATCTACACGGAGAGTTTTAAAGGAGAAGACCATCTAAAGCAAATACAGCAGGAAGCTGTAGCCATTGTGGATTCCGTTCTTGGGAAATAATGGCTGACGTTGAGGATAAGGTTCAGGTTGGTTCAGAACGTAAAAAAGTTTCACGTTTTACTTTTTGAGCTATCTATCCTTTGCGTTCCTTCGCGTCCATTGCGGTTAAATATACCCATAGAGTATCACGATGAATAAACCGCCAGGACCGCCAAGCCACGCAAAGTAAACCGTTGATTAGGTAACGTTTAACAACCATCGGGAATGGTTTTTCCCTCCGTCAGATTTGAAGGCCGATGGTTTATTTGGTGATACATTTTACCCGGGGCGCTGCCCCGGGCTATGGTTTTTGACCCTTTCAGGGTCTGACGACTCCTTAGGCCCAATTTAATCAAAAGGTGGTTTTTTTAAGAAAGGCTCTAACACTTTGATCAATCTGCCCTTTGTGTTTCTTCGCGTCCATTGCGGTTATAAATACCCATAGATTATCACGATGAATAAACCGCCAGGGCCGCCAAACCACACAAAATAAAACGGGATTCTTCTGTAACATGGAGGTGAAGCAGATTTTTTTGAAAGCAGACTCTGAAAGAGTCAACTATCATAGCTTTGGGCATGGCCTTTCCCTTCGTCTGATGTGAAGACCGTTAGTTTATCTGATTTTTACATTTTTCTGTAGATACAGTGGATGCTGTACTGGTGAAATAGTCTACTTGAAATGTGAAGGTATATCTCTGCTTCCATGCAGCACCCTTACCACTCGAATGTGATCTGTCATGATGCGATAAAAGATAATGTGTTCACCTTTTGGAAAGCTAAACAAACCCTTTTTTATTTCATCTCTTTTCTTGCCTGAAAATGGGTGATGAATTAGATCATCAAGCAATTTTTCAATTTCAACGAGATAATTGACTGCCTGATCTGTTCCATATTCTATTTCTGAATATTCAAAAATAGAATTAAGATCACAATCTGCCTCTTGAGACAGGCGGTAGAATGCCAAACTCTTTTTGACCATCTAAGAAGATTTATCTTTAATGATATCTTTAATCATTCTGTTGCTTGTTGGGCCGGTCCACCCTTTTTCAATTTCTATTTTTAGATCATTGATAAGCTTTTGTCTGTACGTGGCGTGAAGACGTAAAGCATCTCTGACTACTTCACTTGAATTTTGGAAATCACCGGATTCTACCTGGTCTTTAATATATTTACGCTGTTTAGTGGTAAAACTGATATTCATAATAGTTGATATTTTTTTGTTATGTCTAAATTTAGCAAATATGGACATAAATTTCTCGATATTTAAACTTTGAACTATCTATCCTTTGCGTTTCTTTGCGTCCATTGCGGTTAAATATACCCATAGAGTATCACGATGAATAAACCGCCAGGACCGCCAAGCCACGCAAAGTAAACCGTTGATTAGGTAACGTTTAACAACCATCGGGAATGGTTTTTCCCTCCGTCAGATTTGAAGGCCGATGGTTTATTTGGTGATACATTTTACCCGGGGCGCTGCCCCGGGCTATGGTTTTTGACCCTTTCAGGGTCTGACGACTCCTTAGGCCCAATTTAATCAAAAG
>REDS01000209.1 GCA_007693395.1 Balneolaceae bacterium
GGTTTTTCAAAGCCTCCTTTTAGTGGAAACTGTGAATGAAGAGTATTTATCATCAATTTGATTCATGGACAATTTTCCCTCAAAATCCTTTACATTTAATTTTAAATAATCTTCTAAATAACTCATCTCTCTTTTTAACCTATCAATTAAATTGAAGTAGTTAGTTTCATATACTAATGGAGAATGCAAAAACAACTCTTTTTTATGGGTTGTATCATCAGTATCTGTAAGCTGGGAACATGAACTTAAAAAAATAATTAAAATTAAAGTCGATGAATATCTCTTTTTCATATTTATTACACTTAGAGTTAAGAAATGTATTGTAAAAACATGCAATAACGCTAATCAAATAAAAACAATATTTCAACCCGAAGTCTTAATTTATATTTAAGACTATTTCTATCGACTACATCAAAAAAGGCCATTTCCAACAAATGATAACGCTCCGTATATTTTAGGACGAGACATACATTTTAACATTTCATTCGTCCATTCATTTTCCTTAAACCCTGTTAATTTGATCTGATTTTTTCTATCCGAACCGCTACTTTGACAAAAAAGTTATAGAGTGGTGAGTATCGGGTATCAAGACTCTCCCTACTCAATACTCAATACTCACTACTAGATACTCAAAAACAGCCCATTGTCCACCATTCAAACCGATACACTCACTCGCCGCCTTTACGCCACCGATGCGTCCATCTACGAAGAGATGCCCAAAGGAGTGGCCTTCCCGAAAGATCTCAGTGATATTCAGCAGCTTGTTCTAAAATCCAAAAAAGAACGATTCTCTATCACACCGCGAACCGCCGGAACCAGCCTTGCCGGCCAAACAACCGGCGAGGGTGTAATCATGGATGTTTCCCGGCACATGACGGCTATCCGGCAGATAGATCCTGACAAAAATTTTGCAATTGTGGAACCGGGCGTTATCCGCGACACACTGAACCGGGAAACTGCCAAATACGGGCTGCAATTTGGGCCGGATACATCTACAACCAACCGCTGTATGATTGGCGGTATGATTGGGAACAACTCGTGTGGATCATTCTCCATCAAACATAAAACTACAAGGGAGCATACACTTGAAATTGAAGCAATTTTGAGTGATGGCTCAGCTGCAGTATTCAAACCACTGAATAAGAGTGAACTTGATGAAAAACTTCTCCTGAATACACTCGAGGGTGATATTTATCGGGGTATGCTGGATCTTTTGAAGAGGCATAAAGAGGCCATCATAACAAATTTCCCCCATCCCGAAATAACACGGAGAAATACGGGTTACGCAATCGACAGGCTTTGTGAGATGGAGCCAATCACTCCCGGCGGGAGGCCATTCAATCTTGCTGAACTATTGTGCGGAAGTGAAGGCACACTGGCTTTGACGGTCTCGGCGAAAGTAAATCTTGTGCCGCTTCCAAAAGTGCACTCATTGGTGATTCCTCAATTCTCCTCCCTCCATGAAGCAATGCTTGCAACCGTTGAGGCTGTAAAATGGGAGCCTGCCGCGGTTGAGCTGGTTGATGATATCATCCTGAATGCCACCAAAGGCAACATCGAACAGAGTAAAAACCGGTTTTTTCTTAATGGCGACCCGAAATGTATTCTCATTATTCAGTTTGAGGGCGACGATGCCGAAGCATTGGCGGAAAAAGCAGATGGCCTTGCTTCTAAACTAAAAGAACTGAAACTGGGATATGCCCATCCGTTTGAAACAGACCTTGACAAAATTACACGTGTATGGAATTTACGAAAAGCCGGGCTTGGCTTACTGATGGGCCTTGGCAGTGACTCCCGCTCACCTACCTTCGTTGAAGATACAGCTGTACGTGTGAAAGATCTGCCCGATTACGTTCACGATTTCCAAAAAATTTTGGACAAACATAACACAACCTGTGTGTTCTATGCACACGCATCCGTTGGTGAGCTGCACCTCAGGCCGGTACTTGATACTACGAAACCGAAAGAGCTGCAAACCATGAAAGAGATTGCGCAGGAAGTGGCAGAGCTTGTAAAAAAATATCGGGGTTCTCTATCCGGTGAGCACGGTGACGGTCGCGCCAGAGCACCCTACATTGAAACTGTTCTCGGCAGTGAAATGATGTTGCTTTTGCGCCGGGTGAAAGAGATCTGGGATCCCGAATATCGATTCAATCCCGGTAAAATTATTGATGCCAAATCGATAGATTCTGATCTTCGCTACTCCCCGGATTATGAACGGGCAAATGTAGAGACCGTATTCCACTGGCGATCTACAAACGGATTTGCGGGCGCTTTAGAGCAGTGCAACGGTGCAGGAGTTTGCCGCAAACTTCCTGAAAGCGGCGGTACCATGTGCCCCTCTTACCACGCAACACGCGAAGAAAAAGACAATACCCGTGGCCGTGCCAACCTTTTCAGGCAGTTGTTTACCGGCAGACAGAAAGAGGCGTTTAAATCAGAAGAGTTGAAAGAAGCCCTGAGCCTTTGCCTCAGCTGTAAAGCGTGCAAAAGTGAATGCCCCGCAAACGTAGATATGGGCCGGATGAAAACCGAGTTTCTGAATGGCTGGCACAAAGAGAATGGAGCCACATTTGGCGAGCGGTTTTTCGGGCGGCCAGAACGGTTTTACCCCTTGGCATCTGCATTTTCCGGCCTTACGAATTTTATCAACAGCACGAGACTGGCGAAAGGCATTTACAAGAAACTGCTGAATGTAGATCCAAGGAGAGAACTCCCTCAATTTGCCAAGCAACCGTTTCACAAGTGGTACAAATCTGCTTACAAAGGCAGTGAGAGCAGCACTAAAAAGCCTGTGGTTCTTCTGGTTGATCTTTTCACAAATTACCACGAACCGGAAATTGCCATTGCGGCATGCAGTGTGCTAAGCGAGTTGGGCTACAACGTTATTCAGCCGGGAATCTGGCCTACCGGGCGTCCGCAGTTATCAAAAGGGCTGCTTGATGATGCCGCTGCCATTTGCAATACAAACATTGAAAGATTATTCCCGTTTGCTGAAAAAGGCATTCCCATCATTGGCCTGGAACCGAGCGAAATACTAACTTTGCGGGATGAGTACAGAGACCTCTGTTCAGATACTGATCTGCCCAAAGCACAAAAGATTTCGGATAACACTTTCCTTTGGGAAGAGTTTCTGGCCGCAGAGCTTTTAGCGGGCAACCATCAGAAAGCAGGAAAAGGCAGACAGGTTTACATTCATGGCCACTGCCATACCAAAGCACTGGCCGGAAATGATATGCTCATTCAGGCATTCAAACTGCTTGGCTTTGAACCCGTTGAATTAAAAACAGGCTGCTGCGGAATGGCAGGCAGTTTTGGGTATGAATCCGACAAATATGACGTATCCATGAAGATAGGTGAGCAAACACTCTTCCCTGCCCTTCGAAAACTACGTTCTGACTCTCTGGTCTGTGCACCGGGTTTTTCTTGCCGCCATCAAATATCAGACGGCCTTCAAAAGCAAGCTTTACACCCGGCTATGATTATGGCTCAGGCATTCACACAGAGGTAAAAACTGCAAGGGATTTTACTGCAATCTAAGTTTCAAGCCTGTTTTCTTCTCATAAGCAAGCATTACAATCTCCATCATCTCGTCGAGAGTGTACACGCTTGAGTTCAAAATAAGATCATAGTCAGCCGCATTGGCAACATCTTTTTTGAAATGGTGATGACTAAAACCGGCACGCTCCTGATCTTTTTTAGTGATCAGTGCCTGGGCTTCTGTTTTTGAGATGCTCTGCTGTTCTGCAATGTGCCTTGTCCGAACTGACAATGGCGATACAACACGAAGATGAAAGGCTTTGGGATCGGTACAGATATAGTTAGCTGCCCGCCCAACAATAATGGCATTCCCATGCTCCTCAAGCGTTCTTACAACCTGATTCAGCGTTCTGATGTAGCCGGTATTGGTACTCGATTTTAGAAAACCTACAACAACGTCCTCAATGGTTTCCCGCCGGTTTTCATCGAGTGTCTCAAGATACTTTTTGTCGCTCCCAAGCTTATCGGCAATGGCTTGCAGAATCTCTTTATCCCATGTGCAAAATCCAAGCCTGGCGCCCATATATTTCGCCAGAGCTGCTCCAAGCGCGCCAAACTCTCTCGAGATGGTAATCACCGGAAATGGATTTCCTTTTGGCGTTCTGGGAGTTTTTAAGATGTTATCAGCTTCCCAGGTTTTAATTTGTTCTTCAATGATCTTATGCAGCACCTTTGTCATAATTTCTCCCAAATTTGTTAGAACTCTCTAACCAAATATAGTGGTAAATCAGACAAGCAGACATAATGAAATCCCTTAGTTTCTGTGAAAATTTTGAGGTGGCATCTCACCTGAATTCCATAGAGTTCAGCATATAATCAAATATCGGTTTAACCTCCTCATATCCAGAAGCTTTTGCTTCGAGAATAATGAAGTACAGATCATTTTGAAAGTAACTCACAATAATTGAAGTGTTATTATCTCCCCAGTGTGATTCTGTGGTAAACATATATTTATATGCTTTTTGTCCGCTGATTGTTAAATCTCTCTCCCTTACAAATGAATTATCATCCTTTGATAATACAACACCTTCATCTCTGTAAGCTTTAAGTAATGTCTCTTTTTCGTTCTCAGAAAGTTCACTCAAATAGTTTTCCGCATGAAAAAATCCGAGGTATTTATGAGTCTCCACACTACGAAAGTCGTAATAACCCGTATTTATTGCCTCCAGGTCTTGAAAGAAAAACCATTCAATATATTCGCCTGTTTCCCAGCCTGCCGGATAGTCAACACTAAACCTTTCTGTAGTGAAAGTCATCCAGTCTTTATCTAACCCAGCATCAACCGAGCTATTACTACATGCCGGTACTGAAGAGATAATTAAAGCGGTTAGCAGACCTAAAAAGAGGATTCTAAACGTTAACGTCTGAAAATATAGCTTTGCCATCCTTATTCCTCCTGAATGTTTTTTTTTGCATGAATTAATCTGCCTGAGGTTCAGCAAAACCTCATTGTAGCAGTATTAATACTTTATTTTTTCTCTCGGTGAAGTCTTTATACTTGTGTAAAAATAGAAAAGGTGCTGCCTAAAGGTTAGAT
>REDS01000057.1 GCA_007693395.1 Balneolaceae bacterium
ATACTGACCAGGCAGTTAACATTAATAAAATAGGAATTAGATGTGAGTCGTGAGTATCAAGTATCGAGACTTCGCGTCGTGGTACAGACAGTTTACCGAAGTCTTACTACTTGCTACTCAATACTCTACCCAAAGATCAAACGAAATTTAAATCCGAAAGAACAGAATCACATGAATGCATCAGAAAAACAAGACTGGCAAACACCACATATAACAAAGCTTGAGATTACCGAATCCACCCAACAACTGGCCCCGCCGGACGAGCCGCTGCTGTCGTAGGAAAAAAACCAAGACCTTGAAGCGTGCGAAGCACCTCCAAGCGTCGAGGAATGAGGGTATGATTTTTTTAGGCAAATCCGGGCATTGCCTCGCGACTCTTCAAGGAGCCCGGAAAAGCACCGGTCACGCTTGGAGGTCGCTGAACTGAGCAACCTGCCAGACAACCGCGACTCTTCAAGGAGCCCCCGATAAAAAGCATCGGGTCACGCTTGTAGGTCGCTATAGCCGGCCCCGCCTGTTGAGTCACTGCTGTCGTAGGGAATATCTACCATGTTTCGTGATTCATCGGTGAGTATCAGAATTTGCGGTTGGGTAAAATTCTATATATTTCAGGGTATTGTCGTCTTAATGGCTCCGTTATCATCAGAAACAGTTAAGCATATGATCCGATTCGTTACTTTTTTCGCACTTTTGATCGCACTTCCATTCAGCCTTTTTGCACAAAATGAAATTGAGCGGGAGCGAATCTCACTGCAGGGTTTGCAGGAGTTTGGTTTCTCAGCCAATATTCAGGGCAGCCGAACTATCGCAGAGAGTGAACATCTCACACCATCCGTAATTCGCCAGCTGGCCATCGACAGGCTTATTGAGGCCAATATCAATTACATCAGCGATGAAGAGGTGCGTTCATCGGCCGATGTACCATTTCTGCACATGCACATTAACACCATGCAGCTCGAAAATGGATTGGTTCCTTTTTCCATTCAGTTGAGGATGTATCAGCCGGTGCGATTACCACTCAATCGCGATCTGCAAACATCAGCCAGCACCTGGGAGATCGGCATGGTTGGAATTGTGTCGCATGATCAGCTTGAGACAATCAATTTTGCAGCAGAAGAATTGGTATCGGATTTTATTGAGGACTATTACCTGGCAAATCCGCGGCATGCACGAGGCAGATGATTCGTTAACCGGCAGAAAGGTTTTCAGTTTTTGAGCCAGAAATCCCATTCAGCCAAATCCCGCACTCTTCTCCGCGGCAGCACTCATCGGTATTGATGCCGCAATTCGCACATTGGCCATGTCCATGTACCCATACCAGCGGAGCGAATTGCCCGCAGTAGAGGCATCTGCGTTGCTGCTGTAAAGGGTTGGTATTGCTACGATTCGGTGAGTTCAAGCCAGGCTACTTCTAAATTTCGGGGTAGTGATAGAAAATTACTCGGGCTAACATGATCGGGAAATTCATCAAAAGATGTTCGTGAAATCACTTCTTCCCGGCTTTTCCCTGCTTTGATTGCGCTTTGGGTGTATTCAAGCAGATGGTATAGGAAATCTCGCATATAGAGCAGGTCTTCCCGGTTTCCGGTTACACCTGTTTCAGGGCTGCCATGCCCGAAGATGAAGAGTGTTTCGGAGTCGGCTTCAGCGGCGACTGTTTCCAACAGATTGATCCACCCGGAAATATTTGCACCGCCGTTTCTGTCGATAAATGGGTAGAGCCGGTTGAACACCAGATCACCCATGTGAGCAATATTGGCATTTTTAAACCAGATTACAGAGTCGCCTTTGGTATGTGCGGCTCCGTAATATTTTGCGGTAATGGTTTCTTCGCCGGCATCAAAACGAAACTGATCATCAAATGTAGTGGCCGCGTAAGCCTGTGCATCTTCGTTATCGTTATTTTGAGCAGCTTTGCGCTGGAGTCCGGGTACATTTGCATGTGCAATTATGTTGTAACCATCATTCTCAAAAACCAAATTGCCACCGGTATGATCGCCATGGTGGTGAGAGTTGAATAGCACCTTTTCGGGGCCGGATCCAAAATCAGAAATACCATCAACAAAAGCGCGGGCGGGATCGGGAAATTGAGAATCAACAACTACAATTGCATCGTCAGTAGTGTACCAGCCAATAGTACCGCCTTGCATGGAGAATAGTCCCACGCCATTTCGAAGTTCAGAAAACGGGGTTCGCGCTAATGATGAGAGATATTTTGGCAAAATGGTGGCTCCTGCAGAGAGCAGGCCAAGGTTTTTGAGGAAATCGAGGCGATTCATGGCAGCCGGTTCATTACTATTCAAAGTGATGATCATCCCGGATGAGCAGCAAAATGGATGTATGCGGGAGGATCAGATATTTTTCGTTTTCAAATTCAATTTCATGCGCCCTGCTTTTCAAAAAAATGGCAAGATCTCCTTCTCGCGCCTGCATGCCCATATATCTGGGTTCGGGAGAGCCATCTTTCCACGGCTCATCAATTTCTTGTGAGGGAATGGGGTAGCCGGGCCCGGTTTTTATGATGTAACCACTCTGTATCTCCTCTTTCTCCTTGATGGAAGCCGGAAGCACGAGTCCGCTTTTGGTGTGCGTTTCCAGATCGCGCGGTTTCAGCAGAACACGGTCGCCAATTACAATAAATTTATCAACGGAGTTTAGATATTCCTGAATCATATAAATGAGGCTGTCTTAAAATTCGCTTTCTAAAAAGTTATTCGCATATTCAGACAAAGTTACAATATCATGTTAAACATTACTACACACCCGCTTAACCGGGAACTCAAAACGCTCAAAAGCTTTTAGTAACCAAAACATTTCGAAATTAAACTTGTTTACACATGAAAATCGTTCTCACTACAATTACAGCATTTCTTTTTTCAATTCTTCTGTTTACTCATGATCTCTTTGCTCAAATTGATCGTGAAACAGGGGCATCATTCGCCACCCGTTCCGAAGTTATCGGCCAGCGCGGAATGGTAGCTGCCAGCCAGCCACTGGCTACACAGGTTGGCCTTCAAATACTTCGAGAGGGCGGCAACGCAATTGATGCTGCCATTGCAGCAAATGCCGCAGTTGGGTTGATGGAACCTACCGGAAACGGAATTGGTGGTGATCTTTTTGCCATTATCTGGCACGCCGAGAGTGAGCAGCTCTATGCGATTAATGCAAGCGGTCGGTCACCGCTCGGCTTGTCGTACAATCGGCTGATGGAGATTTTGGAAGAGATGGGAGAAGACAGAATTCCGCCATATGATCTGCTTTCTGTATCAGTTCCGGGCGCGGTAGATGGCTGGTTTGAACTCCATGAGAAATTTGGATCGCTTCCGATGGAGCAAATTCTGGCAGAACCTATTTATTACGCTGAAGAAGGGTTTCCGGTAAGTGAGGCGATTTCGATGTACTGGCAGCGATCAGCAAGGATTTTAAGTGAACGGGTTGGTGCATTTAGGGAAACCTTTACCATAGATGGCCGCGGCCCCGCCAAGGGGGAAATTTTCAGAAATCCTGATTTGGGCAATACGTTTCGCCTGCTTGCAGAGCATGGCCGTGACGCTTTTTACCGGGGAGAGATTGCCGAAAAGATCGATGCCTGGATGCAGGAGAATATTGGTTATCTGCGATTTGAAGATTTTGATCGGCACACCTCAGAATGGATCGACCCGATTTCTGTGAATTATCGTGGGTACGATATTTACCAGATTGGGGGTAACAACCAGGGCACCGCTGTTTTACAGATGCTCAATATTCTCGAAGGGTATGACCTGTCTGCCAAGGGATTTGGAAGCGCAGAAACCCTTCATCTGATGACAGAGGCAAAAAAACTTGCCTATGAAGACCGCGCAAGGCACTATGTAGACTCTGATTTTTACAACCAGCCAACAGATCACCTGCTCTCCAAAGAGTATGCAGCAGAACGGCGTGAGTTGATTGGAGAACGAGCCATGCGCGGTGTACAATCCGGTGTGGATGTAATGGAGGATGGAGATACCATCTATCTCACAACTGCTGACAAGCACGGAAATATGGTATCACTTATTCAGAGTAATTTTCGGGGAATGGGAACCGGGTTTGTAGTACCGGGAACGGGATTTAGTTTTCAGAACCGTGGCGAGCTCTTTTCGCTTGATCCCGATCATCCCAATGTTTACGAGCCGGGTAAGAGGCCTTTCCATACCATTATCCCCGGTTTTGCGATGAAAGATGGCAAACCCTGGTTCAGTTTTGGAAATATGGGCGGTGCCTATCAGCCTGTTGGCCATGTCAGCATTATAACCAATGTGATCGATTTTGGCATGAACATACAGGAAGCAGGCGATGCCTTTCGATGGATGCACAGCGGTTCAACCGAACCAACTGAAGATAGCGATGCAATGCTGGATGGCACCGGTATCTTACACCTCGAATCGGGCGTGAGTTATGATGTTGTGCGTCAGCTGCGAAGCATGGGCCATACGGTGCGAATAGGCGAACAGTTTTTTGGTAGATACCAGGGCATTCTGTTTGATGAAGAACAAGGGGTGTACTATGGCGCCAGTGAGTCGAGGTTCGACGGGCAGGCAGCCGGGTATTGAGTCAGATAAATGATAATGGTAAGCAAAGGCTTGGAAAGTCTAATGGCCCTTAACAGGTTGAACCAAGATTTTCCCATCCTGCGAAAGATCAGATTACAAAATGAATTCATATCCTCTATTAACATCACCTGAAGAGATACCGCTTCGATTTGCTGAGGGCTGGAATGAGAGAGATGCCGGAAAAATTGCCGCTATATTTGATGAAGATGCCGATTTTGTAAACGTGGCAGGAATCTGGTGGCGTAATCGTGAAGATATCAGAAAAGCGCACGATTATGGACTGCGTGTGATATTCAAAGATTCCGATTTGAAAGTGACAAAAACCGAGGTGAAGTATCTTTCTGAATCGGTGGCAATTGTTCACGCCAGAATGAGGCTTAAAGGCCAAACACCGGAGAAAGATGGAGAAAAGCCCGAAATGAGATTCAATATCTTTACTTTTGTAGCCCACAAAACTGAAAGCAGATGGAGCTGTGCGGCTGCGCAAAACACAGATATGTTACCCGGAAAGGAGACAAATAAAGTTGTTGGTGGAGTTTTACAGCCAGCTTACTACAGAAAGAAATAGCATCTCTTTTTCAAACTTTACGGAATGTATCGCCTGTACCCCTTGTTATGTGATGGAATAACAGCATACTATGGATGATAAAATTTCAATTGTTACGGGCGCGAACTCAGGTATTGGCAAAGAAACTGCGAGAGCATTACTTAGAGAAGGCTATCGGGTAGTAATGGTTTGCAGAAGTAAAGAGAAAGCTGCGGCTGCCCGGAAAGAGCTCATCAAAGAAACCGGCAATGAGAAAGCAGATATTTTATTGTGCAACCTCGATAGCATGCAACATGTGGCAGACTGTGCCAATCACATAAAGAACAATTATTCACGGATTGATCTGCTTGTAAATAATGCAGGAATTTTGCCGGATGGAGAGCGAACTCTCACTGATGAAGGCCTTGAGTACACGTTTGCGGTAAATCATATGGCCTATTTTTTGATGACCCGCGAGCTTTTGCCACTCCTGAAAAGAACGCCGGGCTCAAGGGTAATCAATGTTGCATCAGATGCTCATAACGCAGGAGAATTCAATCCCGGAAATATCCAGCTGGAAAAAGGTTACAGCACGATGAAAGCGTATGGCAATTCCAAGCTGTTTAACATCATGTTTACGTGGCAATTGGCAAAGGAACTTAAAGGGAGCGGCACCACTACATTTAGCCTGCATCCCGGAGTTGTAAACACCAATTTTGCATCGAACAGCAACTCGTGGTTTGCCAAACTGTTTAACATTGGCAGAATTTTTATGATTTCACCAGAAAAGGGCGCAAAAACCTCAATTTATCTTTGTACAGAGGAGGGTATTGAACAGCACTCAGGTAAATATTTCAAGAATTCTGCATTGAGTAAACCAGGAAAAAGTGAGGCACATGATGATGATGCATGCAGAGAGCTTTGGGAAATCAGTGAAGGGCTTTTGGGCAAAGTTATACCTCAATCGGTTGCTGAATAATAATTGTGCTTCTGTTTCAATCTGTCAGAAAACCTGCCTTCCATAAAAAGATCACATTTTTTATAAGCAATAAATTACAATAAGGCGGCACACAGATCCTTCAAGGTGGATAGTAGAGTGATTAAGTGGCTAAAATGATTTTTATATCAGTATTTTGATTGAATAGCTTTTCGTATATTTAGGGCTTACTAAAATTTCAAAAAAATTGAACGGCAGCGTTCAGTATGGCTAAAAAATTCAGCGAAGTTAAACAACTCGCATACCCCAAAACCGAAGTTGAAATACTGAATTGGTGGAAGAAAAACTCAGTTTTTGAGCGAAGTCTTTCTACCCGGGAGGATGGTATACCCTTCACGTTTTTTGAGGGGCCGCCAACGGCTAATGGCAAACCGGGCATTCATCACGTAATGGCCCGCACGGTGAAAGATCTTTTCTGCCGATATAAAACGTTGAAAGGTTTCAGGGTTGAAAGAAAAGGCGGCTGGGATACTCATGGGCTGCCCGTTGAAATTGAAGTAGAAAAAGAACTTGGCCTTGAGGGCCGTTCGCAGGTTGAAGAGTACGGCATGGCCGAATACAACGCACAATGCCGCGAAAGTGTGCTTCGCTACAAGCATCTTTGGGACGATCTTACAACCCGCATGGGCTACTGGGTAGATCTTGAGAATCCATACATCACCTTCGAAAACGACTATATAGAATCAGTTTGGTGGGCATTTAAACAGCTTTATGATAAAGGCCTTGTCTATAAAGGATACAAAATTCAATGGTACTCCCCCGGCAGCGGAACGGTTCTCTCATCTCACGAAGTAAGCCTTGGCTACGAAGAAACTCAGGATCCTTCCATTACCGTAAAATTCCCCCTGGATGCCGATGATAATGTCTTCTTCCTCGCATGGACTACCACGCCCTGGACTGTTATTTCAAATATGGCACTCGCTGTAAACCCAAAACTCGATTATGTAAAAATAAGAGTTACGGAAGGGGATAAAACAGAGCATTATATACTTGCTAAAAATTGTCTCGATCACGCCATTAATCAGGATTATGAGATCGTTGAAAACTACAATGGTGCCGACCTGATTGGGTGGGTTTACAAGCCGATATTTGATTACTCTCAAAAAGAGATTGCCAAAGATGCAGCATGGAGAGTGATTGGCGCTGACTACGTAACCACAGATGATGGAACCGGTGTTGTACACACAGCACCTGCGTTTGGTGCAGATGATTACGAAACATCCCAAAAAGCCGGCATACCGATGTTCAATCCTGTTGACCGAGACGGCCGTTTTACGGATGAAGTGAAAGAGTTTGCAGGAATGTGGTTTAAAGATGCGGATAAAGAGATTAATCGCGCTATCAAGGAAAAAGGGTTGATGTATCATCATGAAACCTACATGCACAATTATCCATTTGACTGGCGCAAGGGTACTCCACTAATGTCGTACCCGGTAGAATCCTGGTTTATCCGTACTACTGAAGTGAAAGAGAAGATGGTTGAGCTTAACAAAACCATAAACTGGAAACCTGAGAGTACAGGTACAGGCCGTTTTGGAACCTGGCTCGAAAATAATGTGGATTGGGCAGTCTCCCGCCAGCGATACTGGGGTACACCGATTCCAATATGGGTGAGTGACGAAAATCCTGACTATATAGAGTGCATCGGTTCAGTTGAAGAGCTTAAAAGAAAAGCCGGTATTGATGACTCAACAGAGATTGACTTACACCGTCCACACATTGATGAGTTTACATGGGAGTGTCCTGCAGGAGGTACGATGCGCCGAATACCAGACCTGCTTGATGTTTGGTTCGATTCAGGTGCAATGCCATGGGCGCAGTGGCACTATCCTTTTGAGAATAAGAAGAAATTCAAGCAAAACTATCCTGCTGATTTTATCGCCGAAGGAGTTGATCAAACCCGTGGCTGGTTCTATACCCTGCACGCTCTCGGCACCATGCTTTTCGATAAGCCCGCTTACCTGAATGTAGTTTCCAATGGCCTGGTGCTTGATGCCAAAGGTGAGAAAATGAGTAAGTCGAAAGGAAATACGGTTGACCCCAACGAAGTAATTCAAAAGTTCGGAGCTGATACAGTACGATGGTATATGATGAGTAATTCATCACCGTGGGATAACCTGAAGTTCAGCGAAGAGGGATTGAATGAAATTCAGAGGAAGTTTTTCAACACCATTGTCAATACATACTCGTTCTTTGCGCTCTATGCCAATATCGACGGTTTTACATTCAAAGGTGTCAAAATACCGATTTCTGACAGAACAGAGATGGACCGATGGATTATTTCGAGGCTGAATACAACGATCAAACAAACAGATGACTACTTAGAGCAGTATGAGCCAACCAAGGCTGCCCGTGAAATGGAAGAGTTTGTGGATGAACTCAGTAACTGGTACATCCGCCGAAGCCGCCGCCGTTTCTGGAAAGAGGGTAAAAGCCTGGATAAAACCTCTGCCTATCAAACACTGTTTGAATGTTTGTTGAGCTTGTCGAAAATTATGTCGCCTATTGCTCCGTTCATTAGTGAGTGGCTTTATCAGAATCTGAATGAAATTGTACCACAGGAAGAGAAATCGGTTCACATTTCATTCTATCCACCCGTGGAAGAAACTGCTATTGACAAACAGCTTGAACGACGGATGGAAATTGCACGTATTATCAGTTCTATTGTTCTGAGAGTGCGAAATCAGATTGATGTAAATGTGAGGCAGCCATTATCAAAAATCATTTTGCCAATTGGTAAAGAAGATCAGGCCGTAGTTGAGGCTGTAAAAGAGATTATTCTTGATGAGGTGAACGTTAAGGATATTGAGTATGTAGCTGACGACTCCGGTATCGTTAATAAAACAGCGAAACCAAATTTCCCGGTTCTTGGTAAAAGGCTTGGCAAGCAAATGAAGGCAGTCAGTGCGAAAATAAGCCGGTTAACCACGCAGGATATATCCAATTTTGAAAGCAAAGGTTCTATTGACCTGACGCTAGACAATGGCGAAATTATAAGAATAGCATCTAACGAGATGGAAATTCAGAGAACCGGCCTTGAAGGCTGGTCGGTAGAGTCAGAAAAAGGCATTACAGTTGCTGTTGATACTGAATTGACTGAAGAACTGATTCGCGAGGGATTATCCCGTGAGTTTGTAAACCGGGTGCAAAATATGCGCAAAGAGGCAGATTTTGAAGTGACCGACCGAATTCATATTGGATATACGGGATCGGAGAAGCTGGAAGCTGCAATCGCAGCAACTGTTGAATCGATCAAAACGGAAACATTGGCAGAAGAGGTGAAACACGAACTGCTAGATGTATCAGACTTTATAAAAACGTGGCAGATTGAAGGCGAAAATGCCGAAATTTCTATACGAAGAACTAATAATAATTAATCAGCAGGATTATGGTATCATCAAAAGAAACACCGAAAAGTGACCGCATTACTCCGTATAATGATGAAGAACTTGAGTATTTCAAAAAAATTATTCTTGACAAAAGAGATGAAGCAGAGCAAGAGCTAACTACATTGCAAAACCTTCTTCGTGAAAGCATGGAAAATTCCAGCGATGAATCTGCATATTCATTTCATATGGCTGATGCAGGTACAGATGCACAGGAGCGGGAAAAAACCTACATGCTTTTCAACCGGACGAAAAAATTTGTGCGCTATCTTGATGATGCCCTGCAGCGGATTGAGAACAAAACGTATGGTGTATGCAAGGTAACCGGTAAGAAAATTGCCAAAGGCCGCCTCGAAGCAGTACCGCATACACAGCTAAGTATTGAAGCAAAATTGAAAAGAAGATAATTGGATTGAGTTTGTCGATTCGCGGTAAAAAGTTAACAGCCCTCATTACTCCAGCTCTCATTGTTCTGATTCTCGACCAGATATCAAAGTATCTTGTCAGAACCAATAGCGATTTACACAGACTCGATCTGATAGAAGGCTGGCTGGCATTCAACTTTACAAAAAATCCAGGAATGGCTCTGGGTATGGACTGGCTTTCCACTCCGGCTATAAGTGTAATTGCCATTTTAGCCACTATTGGCATCTTCACCTATATCTACATTACCCTCGACAGAGCTAACTTCGCTTATCTTATCTGTATGGGTTTAATTTTGGGAGGTGCACTTGGCAACATAGCTGACCGCCTGTTTATGGGAATAGTCTATGGTTATGGTGGCGTGTTGCACGGCCATGTGGTGGATTTTATCCACTTTAACCTAACCATTGGCGATTGGGCCGTTTTTCCCTACATATTTAATGTGGCTGATATCGCCATAAGCACATCGATCATTATACTATTACTTTTTCATAAAGTAATTATGCCGGTTGAAGTTGAGGAAGAACCGGAAAGTGAGGGTGAATTATCTGAATCCGGAGCTGAGGCGGAAGAACAGTTAAAACCCGAATCATCAGAAGAGTCTATTGAACTGACTGATCCCGGTGTAACACCGGATGAAGAATCTAAACCGGGCCTATAGCAGGCTGCATTCAATCCAGCTATAGACTGAGAGAACAACTCTTTTTTTTATTATAATATAGCAGCGCTTTTTTAACAGCATCCAAAACCAGTTCAGGGTGATCTTTTATGTTCTGTTCATATTATCCTTCTCTCTTTGGATATCTGAAGATAATCCGGAGCCGGATTACGGAATCTTATCACTCGAACTGCAACAGGTTTCATCAGAAAATAGCCTGAGTCAGCAGTCCATTCAGGCAATAGAACAGGATCAGTACGGTTATGTTTGGATTGGCACCAGGGAAGGGTTGAACCGGTTTGACGGGTATTCCTATCATCATTATTTACATTCAGGAAACGATGAACAAAGCCTTTCTGATAACCTAATTTTAAATCTTTACATCGATGCAGATGAAACACTTTGGGTGCTAACGGTAACAGCGCTTCATCGCTACGACCGAAAAACGGATCAATTTGAGAGATTTACGTCTCAAAATGATGAACGCTTTCATCTAACAAGAATTCACGAAAAAAGTAACGGTACGATCTTTTTTCTTTGGAATGATAAGTTGATGTACCTGAAACCGGGAGAAGAAAGTTTGCAAATTTCTTCAATCCAGACTGATTTTGGCAGTAGTAAACCAAGACGCATCTTTGAAATGTTTTCCGGAAATTGGGTCATCATCAGCCATGATCAGGAGATGTCCTGGGAAATAGAACCATATATGAATGTGGTTCCTGCTGATGAATCACTGCAAAAAAGAATAGCCAGCAACCATCACATTTACTATCTGCTTGATAAGATTACAGAGGATAAGTTAGACTACTATCCGCGAGATTATTTTGCAGAACATCTTGGCCGTTCGATAACTACTACCATTTTTGTTGACAGGGAAAATCATATATGGCTTAAAGATTATTTACAGCTGGCCCGATTTAACTACTCTGCAAACAAGATTGAGCAGGTACATTTAAGCAGCGGAGATGCACTGAGACAAAATGTAACCACGATCTTTCCGGATATGTTTGGTGGTATTTGGATCGGCACACTGAATGGGTTGTTCTACTACAACACCAATCTCTATCCATTTCAGATCATACGCGATCAGAATTCTCCCGTAATCCTGGCAAGCACCATTGGCCCTGTTCATCATAACAAACTACTTTCAGGAACGATAGGTGGCGGATTGAAGCTCATTACACTCGATACGAGAGAAACGTTGCCATTGAATTCGAATACCGGCAGTGATAACCCACAGTTGAACGATGTTATTTAGGATATTATAGAAGACCGTAATGGTAAAATCTGGATCGCTACTGATTTTGGATTTAACTCGTTTGATGCAGAAACAGCAATGTTACAAATGTATGGTATAGAAGATAGAGCAGTCTACACAGGGGCGGGCAATTATACTTACACCTCGATTGATATAGGATGTGATGATAAAATTTGGCTGGGAACTTACACGAATGGGGTAAAATATTTCAATGAAATTTCCGGTACCGTCTATCAGGCAGTAGGCCCGCCGGAATTTTCCACCACCAGTATTTTGAATATTCTGGTGGATGATAATTGCAATATTTGGGCAGGAACCTCTGGCAGCGGCCTGTTTCGTTATGATGAAGAAAAGGATCGCTTTATACCTGTCGAAATAAGATCCCGTAATTCCCCGGCTCAGATCTATCATATCCGCCAAAATGAACAGATTTTGATGCTTGCAACAGAGCAGGGTGTATTTAAATTGAGCAAAGATACAGGAGAAACTGTAAATCTTTTTCGAGAGGCAGGATGGCCGTCGCAAACTGTTTATGCCGTTATAGAGGATAGCAACGGAGATTGGTGGATGAGTACAAACAACGGATTGATCCACTATTCGGAAGCCAGCGGCGAACTCGCACGATTTACCCAAAGCAGCGGGCTGCCGGTAAGAGAGTTTATCAGAAGCTCTGCATATAAACACGATGACGGCACACTCTTCTTTGGCAGTATGGATGGGCTTATTTCATTTCATCCCGATGATTTACATAGTGATCAGATCATACCGCCAGTGCAACTGAAAGAGGTTCGCAAAAGCGGGAAAGATGGCGTAGAAATTCTCAATATGATGGAGGGAGTGCCGCCGGTTCTCGATCACACTCATCATTCGGTAACGTTTTCATACCTGGCGATGAATTATACCAACCCTTCTCAAAACCAGTATCGATACCGGCTCTACCCACTCGACAATGAATGGATAGATGCCGGTTATTCGCGTGAGGCTCACTATTTGAACATCCCGCCCGGTGAATACCGGTTCGAAGTGCAGGCAGCGGTGGGGAGAAACCTGTGGGGTAATACCGCTTTTGTTGATTTAAAAATGATGCCTCCCTTCTGGAGAACCGGCTGGTTCTTTCTGTTGATTGGAGCATTACTGGCCGGAATTCTATATATGATTCACTACTACAGGGTAACACAGCTATTGAAAGTAGAGAGGATGAGGATGCAGATAGCAGGCGATCTTCATGATGAAGTTGGCGGTAATTTGAGCAGCATCTCTTTGATGACCGACCTGATTAACAAAACCGATGACCTGGAACCTCTGTTTAAAAACAGAATTAAGCGTGTACATGAAACATCACGAAAAACAATGGAGGCGATGAGTGATATTGTTTGGGCAATTCACCCCGATAATGATAAGCTTGAAGATCTTATTCTAAAATTGAGGGATACAGCTTCCGAACTTCTGCAGAATATTTCTTATCGGTTTAAGGTAGATTCTCTACTTGAAAATGAGAAAATACAGGTTCATTTCAAGCGAGATTTTTACCTCATTTTTAAAGAAGCGTTACACAATCTTGTAAAACATTCCGGAGCCACTGAGGCTGAAATTTCAATACGAAAAAAAGGTAAATGTATTCAACTCACCATTCAGGACAATGGAAAGGGCTTTAATACTGGTGCAGTTCATAAAGGCTACGGCATCATCAATATGCAGCGAAGAAGCAAAAAAATGGATGCGGATTTTGAAATTACGAGCAAAAAAGATGAAGGTACTACGGTTATGCTTCTCACAAAAATAACGTGATTACGGGATGGCAACTCTTCGGGTAAAATGGTAGCGTACTTCATAAATTTTTACATGCATGAAGAACTAGTATTAAGTCAAATATGAAATTTCGGTTAAAACCTGTCAGCACCTGCTGGATCTGACAGCGTTAGATTTTGTGTAACCCTTTATCAAAAGTTACCGACGCTGACAGAAACCCGGAAAAGCACCGGGAATACTGTCAGGTCTAACCCATCACTTTATGATTAATATGACACTAGATGGGAAAAAGAGCGGCTCATCGATGAATAAAAAGATAAAAACATGGATTACAGAGGATAATGAGGCATTTCGGCTCACATTAATTGAGTCGTTTTTAGAGCATGAGAGAATAGAAATTGAAAAAGACTTTGAATCGTGCGAGGCGCTGCTTTCTTACTTACAAAACAGCGAACCACCCGATGTACTGCTTATGGATATTGGCCTGCCAGGCATCAGCGGTATTGAAGGAGTAAAACAGATAAAAGCAGAATTCCCCCAAACCCTGATCATTATGGTTACTGTATACCAGGACAGCGACCGCATTTTTAAAGCACTTTGCTATGGAGCATCGGGGTACCTGCTTAAAAGCTCATCTATCGATGAAATTGAAAATGCTATTTATGATGTACTTCGCGGCGGGGCACCTATCAACTCCCAAATTGCACGGAAAGTGCTTGATATGTTTCTCCGCTTTCGTCCACCTGAGGAAAATTACGGGCTTACCGAACGCGAAAAGCAGGTACTCGAACTGCTGGTAGAGGGCTTTGCCAAAAAGAAAATTGCTGATACAGTAAAGATCAGTTACCACAAAGTAGATTCCCACGTAAAAAATATTTACACTAAACTACAGGTACACTCCGGCAGCGAAGCAGTAGCAAAGGCATTGCGCGAAAATTTGATTTAATCATTCATCCTTCTCACTGTGAGCATCTATTCATGTGCGATTCGTTCAACAAAAATAACTTCTTGTTTTTTTTATTCGCATGCTTCTTTATTTCAATGGCGCTCAGCGATAAAGCAAATTCCCAGTATCTGCCCCTGCAAAATTATAACACAATCGATGGCTTCCCCAACAATGCAGTAACGGCCATCACCCAGGACGAAAAAGGCTACCTCTGGATTGGAACACAGGCGGGATTGAGCCGATTCGACGGTTTTCAGTTTACTACGTACAATACATCCCACGGTCTGGCCGGTAATATAGTCGTGGAAATTCAAATCGATAGAGAGGGTGGTTTCTGGGTGGGTACCGACCAGGGTCTCTCACACTTTGATGGTGATTCCATCCAAACCTATCGCTATGAAAACCGCGTAACCGAAAATACACTGTGGGATATCCATGCCGAAAAAACCGGTGATGTATGGATGGCAACCAACGGAGCAGGGATTCTTCACAGATCACCCGAAGGAAACTTTAATTTATTGAGGGCTGAAGGGGATGATGATGTAAATACAATTTTTTCAGTTATCAAACTATCCGACGGAAGGTTGCTGGCCGGAGGCCGTGGCGGACTATTTGTGAAATCTGGTAATGAATTACAAAAACTGCATTCTGAAGAATTACCAAACGCCATTGTGACCGAAATTTTTGAGGATAGCCACGGGCGTATCTGGCTGGGATACCAGCGAAGGAGTATTCACAGGATTGAAGGCGGGCGGATTGAAGAACTGGCTCATATCCCGTTCGAGTCTGCCCGGTCGATGATTGAAGACGACCGCGGAACCATTTGGATTGGCGGTGATGGCGATGGTTTGCTGGCAGTACACCCAAACGATGAATTTGAAATTTACACCAGCGAAAACGGTTTGCTTGGCAATGAAATAGGCGCTCTTCACCAGGATAGTGATGGTTCTATCTGGATTGGCCAGTTATACCAGGGGCTGGAGCGCCTCTCTAACCGCGGGATTCTTCACTACCGTTTTGGCACCGGAGATGCTTCCTTTATAAACAGCATATTCCAGGCTCAAAATGATGATATCTGGATTTCAACTATGAATGGCGTGGTACAGCTATCCGGCACGGAACATATTCGGCACGCAGAGTGAAACCGGATATGGCAATCAGCTGAAACAATAGATGGAATCCTTTGGCACTCAGCTATAGAAAATCAACTTATTGCAAACCGGAATGGACAGCTCCGAATCGTAGAAGGGCAACAGGGATCTGATGACCTCGTGCTTATGTCTGTAGCAACTTTAGAAACAAATGAACTGATTGTGGGATGTTACTGGAATGGCATCTACGCATACCGTGATGACACACTTGAGCCATACATTTTCTTTGAGTCTACCCCGCCCAGTGCAATTGCCGGGCTAATTAAAACCGAAGATGGGCTCTGGATTCACAGCCATTTCGATGGGCTTTTCCTTTATCGTAACGGTGAAGTTATTGATAAGGACCTTTTGGAACAGACCGGTTCACACCAGATGAACCATATGAATTTTGATGGTGAAAGGATCTGGGCAACTACAGAAAAATCATTTTATTACCTTGAAGGCGACACCTGGGTTGATGCCTCAGAAGCCTATGGGATTCCGCAGGACAACTACTCATTTATTGATTGGGATCATACAGGTAACCTCTGGCTCGGGAGCAGTCAATCGGGCCTGGTTCATCACGATGGGGAACAGGTTTGGTTTCTGAACCCGGCAGACGGTTTGATTGGAGGCAGTATGAATCACGCCTCGGCACTAATCGACTGGCAGAACCACCTTTGGGTAGGAACCAACAACGGCGTGAACCGGATTGATCTGAACCGGGTTGATATGCGCAACCATCCTCCAGTCATAGAATTTCAGCGGCTTCAGCTTTTTGATGATGATGTGGCGATCGGACCGGATCTTCGGTTCAAACACAACGAAAACTATCTGAAATTTGATTTTACCGGAATATATCTGCGCGATCCGGCTGGTATTTCCTATCGCTATAAATTAGACCAGATTGATATAGACTGGCAAACCTCGGATATCGGATCGGTTCAATACACATCCATTCCGCCCGGCAGGTACCGGTTCGAAGTGGAAGCAGTGTATGGAGATCATCTGCGAAGCGAGCAGGCTGCCATCATCGACTTCGAAATTCTGCCCCCGTTCTGGCAAACCTGGTGGTTTATCCTCATCTGCCTGGCAGCCATTAGCTTAATTTTGTATGGTATTCACTCCTACAGGGTTTCCCAGATTCTTCGGATCGAAAAAATGCGGATGCAGATTGCCGGTGATCTGCATGATGAGGTTGGAAGCAACCTGAGCAGTATTTCGCTGCTGGCCGAAATGGTGAACCGGAGTGAATCATTAAGCCCCGGGGAGAAAAAGAGGATCGAACGGATGCGAACCGCATCACTGAAAACCATGGATGCAATGAGCGATATTGTTTGGGCCATCAACCCGGATAACGACAGCCTCGATGAATTAATATTGAAAATGAAGGAGGTGGCAAATATACTGCTCGAGGGAGTTGAGCACAGTTTTGAGGTAGACGAGAATCTCGAAAAAAACCGTGTGGACCTGCTTTTTAAACGTGATTTTTTCCTGGTTTTTAAAGAAGCCCTCAACAATATCCGCAAACATTCAGGGGCAAGCAGTGTGCGAATTGTGATAAGAAAAAAACACCCATACATCCTGCTGCAAATTTCAGATAATGGTAACGGGTTTGAGGCTGGGAATAGCTCAAACGGCCTTGGCCTGAAAAGTATGAAACAGAGAGCTGAGAAACTGAACGGTTCGCTGGAATTGAAAAGTGAACCCGGAAAAGGAACGGAAATTCTGTTAAAAGCAAAATTAACGTAATTGCGGGATGGTGATCGTTTCCTAATATGAGTAACGTGAGTTAGATATAGATTCTATGAAATTGGCATCATAAAGTCTCCTCCTTTTCAGAGGCAGTGAAAAAATACATAATCAAAGATAACAACCATTTGTTTATACCACGAAGACACACCTGTGTGCAGAAGCACTTCGTTGCGCAGGCACAAAGCCACGAAGGTATACGAAGTTTAATAAAATCTTGATACAGTCCTTCGTGATACTTCGGGTCATCGTGACTTCGTGGCCAAATAGATGTAGTGTTTTAAAGGCATGTATATTTATTTAGTCACAACCTCTTCAAGGAAGACTCTTTTTCCAAATTCTTATATCGAACCCATGTGATCAGTATTTTTATCTAAGGGACTGACAACCAAAAGAACAAAAATGAAAAGGACATCAAAAAAACGAACTATTCGAACATGGATAGTCGAAGACAACGATATGTACCGGCAAACTGTAGCGGAGTCGTTTGAAGATCATCCCGAAATAAACCTGGATCAAGGTTTTTCATCGTGTGAAGAGCTGTTTCAGCATCTGGGTCATGATAAAAACACCCCGCCCGATGTGATGCTGATGGATATTGGCCTGCCGGGAATGACGGGAATTGAAGGTGTGAAAGAGCTGAAAGCTACCCATCCCGGTGTACAGATTATTATGTTTACCGTTTACCAGGATAACGACCGTATTTTTCGTGCACTCTGTAATGGGGCTTCGGGTTACCTGCTGAAAAACTCCACAGCCGACGACATTGAAAATGCCATTTACGATGCGGTTGACGGTGCGGCCCCCATCAACCCGCAGATCGCTAAAAAAGTGCTTGAGATGTTCTTTGCAGTTCAGCCCCCTTCCCAGAATTACGGCCTTACTCCAAGAGAAAAAGAGATCCTTGAACTGCTTGTGGAAGGCTTTTCTAAAAAGAAAATAGCTGACCATCTTTTTGTGAGCTTTCATACGGTAGATTCACACATCAAAAATATCTACACCAAATTACAGGTAAACTCCGGCAACGAAGCCGTTGCCAAGGCCCTCCGTGAGAATTTGATTTAGAAAGCAACCTGCCAGAGTACCCCGATTGATATAGCGAAAACGTCCCGTTTGTGCTTATCCAAGAAGAGTTGAGGTGCTTGATATAGCGCAAATGTCCCGTTTGTGCTTATTCCATTTTTGCGTTGTGCACCCTTGCACAAGCTAATGGACTGTCTGAAAATATCTCGTGCTACAACATGAATCCTGCCCGCCCTTTTGAAGTCCCGATCCCTCAGGGCACCCTTAAAAAATACCGTGATTACGGGATGGTACTAATAAATGTGGTTTTATAGGTTGAAAACAAACAATTAAGGGTTATGCAATTCTCCATTAAACCAAAGAGCAGATGAAACCCGGGATCAAACCAACATATCTATCGAAATCAATGAAAGAGAGAGTTTCGATTTTAGTAAGCGCACTCTTTTTAATACTGTTCATAGCTGGTTCAGCCATAGCACAGCAAACCTATACTGCTGTAAACAATGGAGACTGGGGTAACCCAGGTACCTGGGATTTAGATGGTGTACCGGGCGACCGGGATGTAGCAGTGATTGGTTCACCGCGGATTGTTACTCTCGACGGTGTTGTAACTATTGAAGGACTAACGTTTACTGGTGGCACTTTAGACGGTGAAGGGGAACTTACCATAACCGAAGATTTCCTCTGGGAAGGCGGCAATCTTGGTGGAGAGGTTGACGAAATTAATATTGTAGTAAAACTGACGGAACAAACAACCGGCTTGTGGAGAGGCTTTTCTAAAAATCTGAATGCCCGTATCGATAATGAAGGCACAATTAACTGGACGGAAGGAACCATTTCGACCCGATTGACCGGTCTTGGGATACTGAATAACGAAGGAACATTTAATGCCGATGCCACAGCCAGCGCCAATTTCATTCAATTTATAAACCATCCCGGTGCAGTTGTATCAAAGAGTACCTTGGGTACCACCACGTTCTCGAGTGGCCTGTTCGAGAACCGTGGCGTGGTTGACCTCAGAGAGGGCACCCTTGACATCGGGGGCAGCACATCACTTCCGGATCCGGGCGATACCGGCACCTATCTGACGGATCCCGGCACAGAGCTTATCTTCAGAACAGCAAACAGGGATTTTGATGGCGAAGCAAATATTGAGTCCAGCGCCCAGGTAACGTTTCAATCGGGCAATATTCACATAAAAGGAACTTATCAATCGCCCAATACACGGATAAACGGGGGTACGCTTCAATTTGATACCGGCAGCATGCTAAGCCTGCCGCAACTCACCATTGGAGGAGGAACCATAACGGGATTTGATGAGATTGAATTGACCGGTGATTCGGAGTGGATTTCAGGGTCCACAATTGAAAATGCGGGCGTGATCATAAACGAGGGAGTAACGTTTACCATATCCGGGGGAGGACTTAAGCAGCTAAATACAACGTTGGCGAATGACGGAACTATTGATTGGGAAGCAGGTAGCTGGGGCACCTCCACAACAGGATTGGGCACGGTATTTAACAACTCAACAGGGCAAATCAACATCCGGGGAGATGGGAACGCATCATCTTTGGACATTCGCAATTTTGGAACCATTGACCGGAGCGGCAGCAGCGGTCAGGCCAGCATTATTTCCGGGTTCTTCCAAAATGAAAGCAGTGGTACGGTTGAAATTAACAGCGGAACCCTGCGGATTGGCGGCAGCACTGCACTGGCCACACCTTCCGACCAGGGTGATTACGAGATTGCCTCAGGTGCCACTTTGAGGCTTCAGCAAAACCGGGAGTTGTCGGCATCTTCTTCTATTTCGGGAGATCGCCTGTGGATTGACAATGGAAGCACAACTATTTCGGGCAGCCTTGATGTAGAATCAGTGGATGTTGAAGGAGTCTCCGCAAACCTGACACTTAGCGGCAGCACTCCATTTTCAATACCGGTGTTGAATATGGCAGGCAATTCGTTGACAGCAATTGTTCCACTTGCTGTAACGGATGCAATGGCCTGGGAACGCGGAACCATTGAGGGTCCGGGTGTAATTAATATCAGCAGCACAGGCGCTTTGGCCATTAGCGGAAGTTTAAGTAGAAATTTAAACGGAATCATCGTATCTGATGCCGTAACCACCTGGGAGGGAGGAAGAATTAACTCATCAAACACGGGCGGAGGAGAGTTTGTCAATAACGGTGAGTTTCGGATTGAAACCGATGATGAATTCTCAAGGGCGATTTTCACCAATAACCGAACCGTGCGAAAAACAAGTGGGGGAACAAGCAGGTTTTCAGTGAACACCTTTACAAACAGTGGTGACGTTGAGATCGAATCGGGCATTCTGCAGCTCAGCACAACAGCGCAGCTATCAACACCGGTTGATGATGGTACCTATACGTTAAGTGAAGGTGCCAGGCTTTTGGTAGACGGTGCACCCCGGCAGCTTTCACCCGATGGAGAAATTCGGGGCCCGAGTACGATTGAAGCGGCAACATTTAACCTGATTGATAACAGGGGAACACACTCCCCTGGCAACTCAACTGGTATTATGGTTTACAATGGGGAATTCTCTATGGACGCCGCAACCGCAGAGATCAACATTGTTCTGAACGGAACCACACCCGGCAGCGGACACGATCAGATTCAGATTACAGAATCTGCTGCATTTGACCAGGGTATACTGAACGTTGAACTTGCCAGCGGATATACACCTTCGGAAGGGGATGAATTTGAGATTATTATTTATGGCAGGCATCAGGGTGAATTTGATGAGATCAACTTGCCCGCACTTGGTGGTGGATTGGAATTTGATGTTAACTTTGGACACGAAAGCAGTTTAATACTATCAGTCATTGACCCATCTCCCAACGAGCCACCGGTCTTCACCACCACCTTTGATGAAGAGACGATTACCGAAGGCGATGAGTTCTCCTTCCAGTTTGAGGCCGATGATCCGGATGGGGATGACCTGATATTTTCTTTGACGGAAGGGGGTGATGTGGACAACGCCTCCATCACTACCATGGGCCTGTTCACCTTTAACCCAGAGGCGGGCCAGGCGGGTAGTTATGATTTTACGGTACGGGTGAGTGATGGCGACCTGTCTGATGAGCATGATTTTATTGTAAACGTAGAGGCAACCAACCAGCCCCCGGTCTTCGAGAGCGATCCGGTGACTATTGCGCAGGTTGGCGAGCAGTATACCTACAATGTTGAGACAAGCGATCCAGATGGTGACCCGGTAACTGTTTCAGCCATCACCCTTCCGGATTGGCTCTCATTCATGGCTGATGATGGGGGAACAGGCACATTAGAAGGGACTCCTTCAGAAAGTGATATAGGAGATCATGATGTGGTTCTCCAGGCCAGTGATGGAGAAGACACGACCACCCAGGAGTTCACCATCGAAGTCAGGGAGGCGCCCAACGAGCCACCCGTCTTCACCACCACCTTTGATGAAGAGACCATTACCGAAGGCGATGAGTTCTCCTTCCAGTTTGAGGCCGATGACCCGGATGGAGACGATCTGACTTTTTCTTTGACGGAAGGGGGTGATGTGGACAACGCCTCCATCACTACCATGGGCCTGTTCACCTTTAACCCAGAGGCGGGCCAGGCGGGTAGTTATGATTTTACGGTACGGGTGAGTGATGGCGACCTGTCTGATGA
>REDS01000139.1 GCA_007693395.1 Balneolaceae bacterium
AGCAGATACGAAAATTTCAACATATTAATTGCGTAACCAACCGGAGTTGTGATGTTGATAAGATGAACCTTCAGGCAATTATTGATATAAACCGAAAGGAATTCTGATTATGAATAAGCAGGAGAAATAAGAATACGTCAATCTCGCAGAAATTTTCTAAAAATATCAGGAGCAGCCTTGCACCCGGCAAGCGAGCAGTTATCATGATGTTGAAGGGAGATCACATCAATTTAGCACCACTGAATGATGCATATGGTGCAGTGGTAACAGGTATGGGGCGCTCCAATGTGGAGATGGTGATGGTGAATGGCACCATCCAAAAATGGAACGGACGCCTTGTCCGTGATGATCTGGATGAAATCATGGAGAGAGCCGCTCAATCAAGATCGGGAATTTTTGAGCGGTCGGGGATGGAAAAGGGGCTTGTTTGATTATTTACGCTTAATCGATCTGTTTTACAATGGAAAGATTAGAATATGATAGGCTCTAATTACAGATTATACTCTCTAAAACTCCTCTTTGCTCTCAGTATTTGATCCCCATAACTCATATTCTATCCTGATGGTGACTTTTCGGGTATCTGTAACTGTAGATAATTCAATACTATCCATTTTCGTAATTTATCAAACTATCATACTATAGATATATTGAATGATAATGGTTTCCTTCTTATCATACTACTGAACAAAAAAATTGAAGGATGGATACGCGCTCATTTAAAAATTCGATATACAAAGAGATAGCCAGCATTACGAAGGCACTCGGAAATCCGCACCGGCTCGAGATACTCGATCTGCTGGCACAGGGTCCGGCACCGGTAGAGTATATCGCTGAGCACACGGATTTAACGGTTGGTAATGCTTCACAGCATCTGCAGGTTTTGAAAAATGCACGTTTGGTTGACGCAGAGCGCAAATGGAAATACAACTATTACAGCCTTGCTAATCAAAATGTATTTGAAACCTGGTGTTCTCTGCGGCGGCTTGGTTATTCACAAAATGCTGAGTTGAAACAAAAGATTGAAGATTACCGCCGCGATCGGAAAAGTTTGCGCATTATATCGCCATTGGAATTAATGGAAAAGATGAAAAATCAAGAGGTTATTGTTCTGGATGTAAGGCCTGAGGAAGAGTACAATATAGCACATATAGTGAATGCTATCTCACTTCCGCAGAAAGACCTTGAAAAAAGATTGAATGAACTACCGGAGGATATGGAAATAGTAGTTTATTGCCGCGGACCATTATGCTTAGCTGCAGACGAATCTGTTTTACTACTCAAAAAGAGAGGGTTTAATGCATCACGCCTGGAAAAAGGGTTTCCTGATTGGGCTGCTCAAAACTTACCCATAGAAAAAGCAGGGTAATGGCATATTGAGCATTAGGTAAGTGTTGACATCATGGAAATTGGATAAAATGAAAAAGTAAATACCAGTTGCCCTAAAACTGCTTCAAGATGCAAAGGAACAGACGTATTACTTGATTTAAGATCTCAATGATCAACACAAAAGAATTTTAATGAAACAAAAAACAAACAATTAACTGAACATGAATAGATTATTAACTGCATTCATATTTACAGCAATGCTTGGCTGGGTTGCCAGCATTATTTTAACAGCAATACATTTCTGGGTGATACCCATAATACCATCAGGGGCTGAATTAAGAGGTCCAATGCTGGTTATCACAAGCAGCTGGGCTTATGTAGGGCCGGTACCTCTCGCAGCAATTGGTGCTGTATATTACATCGTAATGATTGCGATGGGTTCTGTTTGGCTTACCACCAAAAATGAACTTATCGAGCGTATTTTACTTCCTGTAACCGCATTTGGCTTTGTAGCTTCAATGGGATTTGTTTACCTGCAATTTTTTGTGATTGGAGCAATCTGCCCGTTTTGCATGGTATCTGCAGCTGCAACAACCATCTTATTGGTTATTGAATTGATTGTTAAATATAATGGTGGTGTAGCACTTACGCCATCGCTGCAACCACAAAGAGTTTGGGCTACTGTCTTTGTTACTACAGCTTTGCTGACTATGTTTGCTATGTGGAGCCTTACAGTACTTCCATTACCCGTTCCGGGCGCATAGACATTAGGATTAGCTATAAAAAGCCGGATACAGAAACCCATTAATATCCGGCTTTGCTAATAAAAAGGTAGATAGCATTACATGAAAGAGGAAACTTTAAAAAGCATTAATTGAAAAAAAATAGGTGCGGAATAATGAGTGAGGGGAAAAAACAAAAGAGCAAAGAAATAGAAGAGAATGTATCTGCTCAGGATAACGGAAATAATGCATCTGAGAAAATAAGCAGGAAACAAGCTTTAAAATATATCGGGTATGGAACTGGTGGAATTCTTGTAGCAGGTGGAACCGGCTTTTATGGCTACAGGAAGAGTCTTCAATTATCTTCATCAGAAGCGGCACAAATCAGAAAAGCTAAATTTGTTTTTGCAGGGGGTAGTATTGGTAGTTTAACTGTTGCAGCAAGGCTATTAAGAGCTGTTCCAGATGCTGATATAACAATTATAGAGCCCCGAACAAATCATCATTATCAGCCGGGTTACACTCTGGTAGGTGCAGGAGTCTATAATCGGAAAGATGTGATATATGATCAGGAATCCCTTTTTCTATCGGGAATGAAATGGGTAAAGGATTCTGTAGAGGCCTTTGAACCAGGCAGAAACAGGGTGATTACACACAATGGAGAGGTTATCGAGTACAACTATCTTGTGGTGGGACTTGGTGTAAATACAAATCTCGATTCAGTTGAAAACCTCAGAGAAGCGCTGGATACGGAACATGTTGCTAATATATATGATCTGAGTTCTGCCGAAAAGTATAGAAAGCTTGCAGATAATTTTGAAGGCGGAACAGCTGTTTTTACCTATCCTCCGGGATTTGTTAAATGTGGTGGTGCCCCTCAAAAAATTACATGGCTTTCAGAAGATCTGTGGCGAAGAAAAGGAATTCGAGACAAGGTGGAAGTACATTTTCATACCCAGCGTAATTCACTATTCCCTACAGTTCCCAGGGTAGATGAAGCTGTAACACCATTAATTGAAGCAAGAGATATTCATAACCACTACGCACAGACACTTAAGGCGATAGATATTTCAACCAGAACAGCGATTTTCGAAGAAGTATTAGAAAACGGAACCGTTCGGGAAGTACGCCAAAAGTATGATTTATTGCATCCAATGCCGCAGTTTCAGGCACCTAAGCCACTACGCGAAGGTCCGTTAACCAGAGAAGGTATAGGCGGTCAGCTCTCAGTAAACAGAGAAACGCTACAGCACACTCAATACCCCAATATATTTGGAGTGGGTGATAATGCAGCAACCGGTGCCGCGAAAACTGCAGCAACAATTCGCAAACAAGCTCCCGTTGTTGCTGGAAATCTTGTAGATCTTGTATTGGGGTACCAACCATCCAATAAATATGATGGTGCATCCGGCTGCCCATTGCTTACCCGCTATGGCCATTGTATGATGTTTGAGTTTGACTTTGAAGGCAACCTCATTCATGAATGGCTCTACAAGCCTACCCAGGAAACCCGGTTTTGGTGGAATTTTAAGGTACACGGCCTCAAACGACTCTACCGTCATGTAATGATGAATGGATACGTCTAAAATCAAGGCAATACACACTGAAATTAATTACGCCATTGAAAGCAAAATGGGAGAGCAGTTGAAAGTACCCTTTATACTCTGAATCATACTGTGAGAAGTTCAAAACATATCTACAAAGGTAAGATCAATCTATTGAGTGAATAAGTAATTGCAATTTACACTCAAAGAGAGCTTTAAAAAGTCAAAAAATTGAAGAAAATGGAACGAAAAAGTACGTTTAAAAAGATTACTACATCACTTATTGCAGTTTGCTTAATGACAATTGCATCAACTGCAATTGGTCAGAACTCTGCTGATAAAGAACCAACTTTCCCAGGTTATGATATAAGAGGTTTTGTACAGCAACAGTTTTTTTATGATGAGATGCCCGGTGTGCCGGCTCAATTCACAATGTATCGTGCACGGGTTGGAGTGGACGGGGCGCTTGCGGAAAGAATTCGCGTAAATGTTACTGGTGGTTTTGTAGAGCCTCCGCAAAATACACCAAGGCTGGTTCAGGCTTTTATGGATTACAGGGTGAATAACTATATCACTCTAAGAGCCGGGCAGTTTTTAATTCCGTTCGGTTTGGAGGGGCCAGAAGTAATAACATTGAATCCGGCTATAGAGCGGAGTCTTGCTATTCGGCGATTGAATACATTCAGCCTGTTCCGTGATGTAGGCGTACAGGCAGGTGGAAATATATCACGCTTTAACTATGCAATTGCTATTGTGAATGGTACAGGTGGTAATCAGCCGGAGCAGATGAATCCTAAGGATATTACAGGAAGGTTTGGGTTTCAGTTATCAGAAAATTTTGAAGCAGGTATTTCAGGTCATTTTGGTAATTATTACCCAAATCAGGAAGATGAAAGTTACGAATCAAGATATCGATTGGGGATTGATCTGAATTTCACAGGTGATCCGTTTTTTGTAAGAGGTGAATACATACAGAGAACAGATAATTTGCCTAATAGCAGCGAAATAAAAATGTATGGTGGTTATCTGTTGGCCGGATATTCATTATCTCAACGGCTTGAAGGGATTACCCGATATGAATTCTATAAGCCAAATAGTGATTTGGATGACAACCTTCTACAGGCATACACAATTGGTGCTAACTACTATTTTGTGCGGCGAACACGATTATCTGTGAACTATGAATTCCGTAATAATGAATTGAATCCCGATTTTGGCAATCTGTTTACTGTACAGCTACAAGTAGTTCTTTAAGTTGGGTTATTCAAAGAAAGAGATTCGGTCTACATTACGCGAACATCAGTGGATCTATTTTGTAAAAAGCTTTCAGAAGAGCATAGAACTGAGGATGTTCACTTTTTAACTCTTTGGGAATGCAGAAAAAAGCTTCGGTTGCAACGGCAAAAAGTTCGGCAGGTTCTTCTGCTCCGTAAGGATCGA
>REDS01000087.1 GCA_007693395.1 Balneolaceae bacterium
TGTCTACGTTAAACCAGGTAGCATCCGTACCGGAGGAGCTGTACTTGTAATCGGCTTTTGTCAGCCGGCTCAGGTTGTCATAGGAATAGACATACCGGTAGTCGTTATGCGAGGAGGAAAGGTCAATATCGGGGTTGTAAAAGCGCGACATGGCGATGTTTCCGTTTTTCAGGTACTGGTACGAGGCGGCAAATATATTTTCTATACCCTCAACAACCTCATTAAAGCGGCTAAGTTTAAGGCGATTCAATAAGCCATAGCCAGTTACCCCGAAATCCCGGGGCGGGAGGTTGGAGAATATCAACTTATGTACCAGCTTGGAAACAGTTCAGCTCATAATTAAATTGTTCAAAGTCGAACTTAAAGCTTATAAACTTCTTTAATTTGTTGGCTTCGGACTCTTTAATATCATAAGCCATATACATTAAAGGGTCATTTTCATAAACCTCAAATATCTCTTTCAAATCTTGAAGATTTACATAGTCATCAATAATAATTTCGCCAGCTAATTTACCATCAACTTTACTGAACCAGCTTATACTTCTTTCAACTTTCATTTCCTACAATTTTTAATTTCTTGTTCTTCTGCCTGGTACAGGATCTTTAATTTGTTCTCCAGTCTCATGATCAAATGATCCTTTATGTCTACCTCTTCTATCATAGACTTCTAGTTCGCCATGCTGGCTATCCCATTCAAGTATTAAACCATCAGGAGTTTTCCACCTAGTTCTGCCTCCAGCGTGTCCCTCTCTATATGCTCCAGGAAAGCCTGGTAAAACACGAGGTGCAGGAGTATATGCATGAACAGTAGTTGTAAAAGTTTCCTGCTGATTAAAAGTGATCGCTTTGTATGCAGCATCGGCCGCAAATCCCAAAAGCACACCACCCGCTATATATTGGCCCACTACCGGAACTCTTGAGGCTCTGCCTACAGTTGGTAGTGCCGTTACCGTCGCTGCGAAATGGTCAGGTCTTGCATGGTTTACCGTTTGCTCGACTTCATAATCATACAACTCATGCGTTATGATATTCCCCTCGTCATCAATCTCGAATTTCCCGATGGTGTTTTCGATAATAGCGCCGGAAGCATACCTATCTAAACATTGCTGCTGTGTATTACAGTCGGGATATTTACCTGTTGGATCGCTATAAAGAAGCGGGTTGTTATATACATAATTATATGGACTTTGATCAGGAAACAAATCAGCATAAGGATCCACACTCAAAAACCGCCCCATCGCCGGATCGTAATATCTTGCCTTGAAATAATCCAGGTTAAAGCCGGGTTCATTATCTCGTAGCTGGCCGGTAAACTGTTCCCGGGTTAAAGCTTCACCTTTTGATCGACCCGGCATGGTCAATCCGAATGGATAATAATCATGTGTTTCTTTTAACAGACCATCATTGCCAACGACCGCGCGGGTACTGCCCAGATGATCAGTAATATAATACCGGCGGGCATTCGAGGTCATGATGTTCCCGTTATCAGCTTCAATCCGCCCAAAGGTACTATTGCCCACCAAATTCATATGCGACAGCCCCTGTTCGGTCACCACCGCCAGAGTCTGCATGCCCTCGGTCACATAAAAGCTCCATCCACCGCCGGAGCTCTCCTTGATGATCCGCTGCCCCTCGGCGTTGTAGTTGGCGATGAGTTCATCGTCATTGTCCAGATAAAAGTGAATGGGCAAGTTTCTATGATCGTAGGCAATGTTTGTGAATTTCCCACTTTGGGAAATCATATTCCCGTTATCATCATAGATAAAACTTGAGGTGAAGGCATCCCAGTTGTGATGCTGACCGGCAGCATCAAGTACGCTACTCAACCGGTTGTTAGCTCCGTAGTTATAGGTCAGATTGTCTACCAGGGTGCCGGTATCGTCGCGGCGTTGTAACGAAAGGATGTTGCCATTTGAATCATAATTCAAACCCGCCACATCAAACCAACTGCTTACCGTGCCCGATGAACCGTACCGGTAATCCGCTCCGGTGAGCCGGCTCAGGTTGTCATAGGAATAGACATACCGGTAGTCGTTATGAGAGGAGGAAAGGTCAATATCGGGGTTGAAAAAGCGCGACATGGCGATATTTCCGTTTTTCTGGTACTGGTACAAGGCGGCAAAATTCCCGCCTGGGCTGCTTACCGAATTAATGGAAGTAACCCAGTCCCGGATATTATAATCATAATCAGCTTCTTTTCCACCATCGTACAGGATTTTGTCAATCGCTCCGGTCGGTGTGTAGGTGTAGGTGACTTCAGGATCATCGTTTTGAGAATCATAGCTCCCGCTCGTTGATAGAAATACTTTGTGCAACTGCCCGAGCGGATTGTATTCGTAGTGCTGGTAGAGGATTTCCGTGTTTACCGATGGGTCCCCTACTTCTACCATCATGGTGATCACCTCACCCAGCCGGTTGTACTCATAGGCCAGGTGAGTGTCCCAATCACGGCGGTCGCCCGTCCAGATCCATTTGTCGGTTACCCGACCTTCCTCGTCGTATTTGAACAGTTCGATCTGCCAGGGGTTTTCTCCGGCTATAGAACTGATCCCGTCTCCACTCACCGAGCCGATGGTGGCATTGACCGATGAACCCGACTCGGCATGAAAGCCCGGCTTCAGTGTAATGGTTTCATTGGCACGCAGAGTCAATGAACCGCTCGGTTCCACCACCGTATTTTCCACCGTAATGGTGCCGGACGCCTGGTAACTGGCGCTGCCGTTGATTCCTTCACCATTAACCTGAACCGACTCTTCAGCCTCCTCCCCGCCGAACTTCCACGCACGCCCAACCAGGTGGCCTTTCGTATTCACCATTTGTACAGTGTCAATCAGCGAACTGAACTCACTCCACGGGTATGTTGAAGTGGAAGGCTTTTCATCCCAGGCGTGTACACCTTTCCAATTGAGTGAGTCGGATTCAAACGCCGGATCGACGTCTGGATTAAGATTAGAAAAATTGGCAATAGCCACTCCTTCAACCAGTGGACGATTGGCAAAATCCCAGGTGGTGTAGCTTGCCATACTGTTCCCCGCCTGATTGGCATCCTGGCTGTAGCGCAGGTTGCCCGACGCATCGTACTTGAGTTCGGTGGTACCCGAATCCTGTGTGATTCGTTTGATCAGTTCCCCCCTGGGGTTATATTCGTATTCGCTCTGCCAGTCGCCCGTCTCACTGAAGTGGTTGGGATGGTAAACAGTAGTTAACCGATCCAGTTCGTCATAGACAAACCGGGTTTGAACATTCAGTCCGCCCGGGTCGGTAATCGTGCGAACGGTTCGACCCCAGCCGTCGCTCCAGGTTTCGGCGGTTTTGCCTTCTTCATCGGTGGTGGTGGTGACCAGCCAGTTGCTGCCGTTCCAGGAGCGCACTTCGTAGCCCAAATCCACCGAGCCGCTAAGGCTTTCTCCACCCTCGGGAATGGTTTTGGCCAGACGGTTCAGCGGGCTGGCTTCGTAGAGCTGCTCACGGAAACCGTCACTTCCGGAGGAGACGTTGCTTCTGTAAGAATTAGCACCACTATCTCGATACGTTTTCCAGGCTTTCCACTCCCGGCCCTGGCTGTCGTACTCCAGCACCGATACGATGGAATGGGTGCCGTCGTAAGCCTGCGACTGGATAGGACGGCCAAGGCCGTCGAAATATTGTGTCGATGTCCGGGTTTGTGAATTAGTAAAACTGCGCACACGGATGGAGTTTGCATTTGTATCATCGTAAATACCCCCCGAATAATCAACATTATAATCATAATCTTGTATCACAACATCAGAGGCATTGGATATTGCTTTTAAGCGGCCCAAACCGTCGTAATCATATCGGGTTTCAACATCTGCTACATCAACCAAGCGCGTTAGAAAGCCTCTAGTGTTGTATTGTCCGGTCGTTGTCAGGTTTGACCCACCAGGTTTTACACGCTCAACGCCCGTCAAATACACTCCGTTGGTACCATGTAATCCATTTTGGCTTAGTGGATTGGAATGGGATCCATAGTACATATTTACTACCTGGTTATTGGCATCGGTGTATTGCAACGGATTTCCCCACACATCATAACTGTTCCAGGTCACCTGCCGGTTAGCAGTGGCAGTTGTGGGATTGTCCCCCGGCGTTTCTTTGTCCCATACCCACTCCTCTTTCGGGCGCCATACCCCACCGGGATTGTCCCAGCGGATCCAGTTCCTGGCCAGAACCTGTCCGCCAACACCCTTTACCGTGGTGCTGTACGGTTGGGAGAGCATATTCAAAGAGGCCATATTAGAATAATCCTTGCTTGTTCCATCATTGGTTATCTCATGGGCATATACAAATTCGGTAACCCGTTCGCTTCCATCAGAATTAGATTCAATTATTTTTGTTGGATTAAGATGCGATGTATTTTCATAAACATACTGTTGACCTGCGCTTATTTCATTCTGCCCTGAATTGCTAAATGTTCTTACAGTTTTTGAATTTAAATACATCCAACCTGATTCAACTATATAGGAAGTGTGAACTCCATTTAAGTCATCCCAAGGCCAACCAAAGTTTGGGTCACTACTATGATACACTACCTTGTAAGATAGTGCCAGGTACTGCCGAACAACTTCGGGGTCAATCCTTTCAAAGGTATAGCCAAATTCTACACTCTTTAATAATTCTTCATTATTGTCGTAATACTCAGTTTTTATCTCCTGCCCTCTCTCCCATTCTCTGCTATTCCTCGGTGCAAACGGCCAATCTGTTAATGAATAGGAGGTTTCAGGCGTTTCTTCGGCAGTTCTGAAAAAATGGACACTTTTTCCTCCATTTGCTGTTTCCAATACCGGATCCCAATCATTAAGAACAGTAACTTCTGTATATCCGATACTATTGTTTGATAGCCCAAGAGGTAATCTTGTAAATGTTGATCTTGATATAAATTCACATGACTCATCAACTGTATCATAATGATACCTTGGTTCTGTTAAAATTACACCACTCGATTGATCTTCCTTATTTTCTGAAAACCTTCTATACAGGAATTTTTTTATACTCTGATTCTCTAAGCCATCATAATTGATTATCTCTTTTATACGAAGTCCTCCACCTGTAATTCCTGGTATATCAGGCACATTGTTTACTGAAGTACTTTCTTCCCACATTATTTTTATGTAAGCAAACGCATTTTGGTATTCAGGAGAAACGGCCTTCAAAACATGCGTACCAGGCTGCACTACTATGTTATACATGGCTGGAAATCCATTTGGGTTTGAATTACTATAATAATTTCCTGCAAAATGCACATAACAGTCTCCAATTCCTCCACAATCATTATTGGGTTCAAAGTTGACCAATACCTGTACAGTCACAGGGTCTTCACCACCGATAACAACTTGTTTGCTGTTTTCTGAAGTAAAGTGAACGTTGTATTCTGTTAACAGTTCTGCTTCTTTACTGGACATTATTTTGTGTGCTGGATCTTGTCCACTCACACTTGCATAATCATTAGGTTCATAAATAAATTCTGAACTCCCACCAGTCGGGTAGGTAATTTTTGTTAAAATGCCTGCCTGCATATGAGAGAAACTTGGTGATCTGTCAGCCCCATTCAAATAAATACTTCCCCATTTTTGTGAGTTTAATGATAGTTCTGGGATTAAAGACGATCCGTTACTTTTTCCATTAAAATATCCCCAATGGTCTATAGAATTTGACAGCCGGCCAGGCAACTGAGTTGAATGATAAGTAAATGAATATGTTTGAGAAATATCTGTTTCTCCATCAACAGGTATATGATCTAATGACTCTAAAAATAGTCGGTCAGTTCTGGAGGAATAAAGAAAATTCAACTGCTTTTTTAAAACCCCGTTTTTAGTTTTTACCCGGAGAGAATCCAGCTGATACTCGCCATCGCTTCTTTCACTTGCATCGAAATAAATCGTTTCAGCACCGGTTGAAATGGAAACTAGTCTCTGGCTGCCAATGTGGTGTGTTGTTTGAATTTTTTTATCCGATGGTCTACAAGATCCGCCATATGTAAACTCCTCTTCAAACATATTTAATTCGTGAGAGGCTGAATAGCCAGCGTAATTAAACTCTATTTTGTCATCTCCTGATGGCGAATCAATTTCCGTTAAAAACCACGATGAAATGTATTCGTTGTTGTTTTCTGGATCCACACCGGTTAAAACAGAAACTTGCTCAGTAATAACTTCAGTGTTCTGAAATGTATATTTAGTACCGTCTTCCGTTGTTATAATCCATTTGTATAAATTGTCACCTCCAATAAAAAAGGGTTCAACGACCAGTTTTTCATTTGGTATCGTCCGAATGGCTGCAATACCCTGACCATATTCATTTTTTGGACCTAGAATAAATTGCCCCGATCGCCCTCCAAAATTGAAATAAAAAATATCCGGCTCGCTATCAATATTTCCCAGTGAAATGTCCTGAAGATAATTGGAAGGTGGAATTGACCAATTATTATTTTCATAGAGTGTGTGTCCCTGATTATAATATCCATAAATATCTTCATCAGGCAATCCTCTTATACTTCTTGTAATAACCCCTGTTGCATTCAATGTCCAGCCGCTTCCTACCCAGGAAGGTATTGCTTCAACTTTTATACCCGAGGCATTGTATTGTAAGCTGATTGGCAGGGATAATAGTCTGCTTTCTGCTTGATGAATTGGTATTTGTATATTCGCTGTCCCACTATATAAACCAACCGGAACATCCCCATATTGGCCCAATGAAGCAGCTTCGGGTCCCTGAATACTGACTCGCAAAGCACCTGTCTGTGCTAATAAGTCGGTTGTGGTGAAAAGTATTAGAATTGTAAAAAAAGTATAAAAAACTCGATTTTTCATAGTTCCTCCAACAAACTGCATTTTCGATTTTAGATGTAGCATCCGCATGGTTTGTCTTTGTTTTAATTTTTTTTAAAAAAGCGGTCTATCCATTCATTCAGAATGTTAATTTCATTAGCAATTGAATTGACAAATGCTTAAACCACGTTTAATTACCTTTAACCCTTTTCAACTCCCAAAAAAGAGCCTCATAATCCTCCAACAATTGTACTTGCTCTCTCTTCATTGAAATCATATAAAGAGTGAGTTCTTCTATCTTTTCCAGCAACAATCGCTGGACATCGCCAAGATTCTGCCCCTGCTCATCGATATCCCCTGCGGAAGGCATGCCTGGCAAACGCCGATTTTCAGCTACATAAGCCCCCAGTTCCAGCAAGTCTTTTAGCATGTAATCCGGGTCAAACACATAGTCCGGCCAGTCGGAACTTTGCTGGGTAATGATCATTTCTTTGGTTTTGATATCACCATCCACAACCAATTGTTCATTAACACTTGAGAGGCCAATTCCGACATTACCGGTGGGGGTAACCCGCAATCGTTCGGTTCCGTTTGTAGAAAACCCTATGGTATTACTATCCGGCCTCCATAACCCTGTGTTGGTATCGGAAGCAAAGTTCAAACCCGGTGATGTTGCAGTCCCGTCATAAAACAGGTGCCTTACATAAGATTGAACATAGCTATTTGTAAGTCGTAAACGATTCCCTCCTCCTGTAACAAGGCGCAGATCGCTGCTACCTGCCCTGTACATACCTACCCCGTCTTCTGCACTAAACATGAAAGCCGGTATACTTGCTGATCCGTTAGCAGTAAGCAATCTTCTGCCCGTATCAATGGCCACGGTGTCTCCCGAGCGAATGTTGCCGGTAGCGCGTGCATCACCGACAACATGAAGGGGACGACTCGGACTTGTGGTTTCAATACCTGTATTTCCGCTAGAAGGAAATATGCTTGTCGCAGGAGGAGAATTTTGAATAGCAAAGGTTCCACTATATGAAGAAGTCCAATCCCAATTATATTGAATGTTTATACGGTAATCACTGCTCTCGGAAAGCCCGGTGGGAACCTGCCAATAAAGAGAGCCTGACGAAGCAAGCCATTGATTCTCATATAGAGTAGTAACCGTATACCACCAGAAGTCCTCATATACCTGAAGATAAATATCATATGATCCGGCAGTTGCACCACTCCACTCTGTTTCTGCCCAATCTCCGGCATTAAGAGTTGATCCTTGAATTGGCTTACTTACAGTAAAAAATTGTGCGTTTGCTGTATGAAGGGCGCCAATCATTAGTAGAAAAAATACTCCTGTAATGAGCTTTTGCCAAAATTTACGGGGATGGAATGTCATCCTTGTCCGGGCCATATCTTGTTTGTGATTCATTCTCTCCCCCCACTGTAAACATCGGTTTTAATTTTTTTAATTTTTTCCTTCAGAAATAGCCTCTGTTCATTCAAATAAACACTCTCTTTTTTCATTTGGATGATGTGCAGGGTCAACTCTTCAACCTTTTCCAGAAGACGGATTTGTATTTCTCCCAGGTTTTGTCCGTTTTCAGCGATCTCATTCTCCGATGGCATACCCGGTAGTCTTCGGTTTGTGGTTACATAGCTTTCCAATTCAAAAAGATCTAACAGAAGATAGTCGGGAGAGAATACATAATCGGGCCAGGCAGACCCCTGGTCGGTGACGATAATCTCTTTGGTTTTGGTGGTGCCGTTTACCGCCAGCCGGGCCGTGGGATTTGAGGTACCGATGCCCACATTTCCACTTGCATCAATTCGCATGCGTTCGGCGCCATTCGTTGAAAAACCGATCGTATTGCTTCCCGGCCGCCAAATGCCGGTATTTGTATCTGAAGCAAAATGTAACCCCGGCGAAGATACTGTTCCATCATGAAAACGATGCCGGGTGTAAGACCGTGCGAAACTGTTGGTAAGTTGAAAACGGGTGCTCCCACCGGTTGAAAATCGCAGGTCGCTGGTGCCGGCTCGGAACATACCCACTCCGTTTTCGTCACTAAATCGAAATGCCGGGGTACCGGCGGTGCCATTTGCCAGTCGAATCCTTCTACCGGTATCAATTACAATTGTGTCACCCGAACGGATATTTCCTGTTACTCTAAGATCCCCTACCACATGAAGTGGCCGCGTTGGACTTGTGGTGCCAATACCTACATTCCCACTTGAAGGAAATGTATTCTGGGCAAGCACTTTTCCATCTAATAAAAAAACCAAAATAATTGCTGCAGCGAGTAATGAAAAGTGTCTATTCTTCATAGTAGTTATTATTCGTTGATCGAATTTTTTGTTTTCATTTTAAAATTCTCTTTACATCACACTGACTTTCATTCATACTAACTTCTTAATAACTGTTTTACAGTTGTTAGGCTTTTGAAACTGAATTACTCAACGGTAGATTTAAAATTATTTTTCTACAGATTCACTCCCTAAGTTTATTCCCAAATTTTACTCCAAAATTTTGATCCCGAATTTTTGCAACCACAGACATCGACCAGTTGTAAAGTATTAAAAGTCTCTAATGATTTAATTTCTTTGTAACAACTTGTTAGTTAGCTTCTCTTTTTGAGGAGAGTTTAAAAATTGGCTATTACGTTATGAAGAGACAACCAGAGCTACCTATAGATAGTGCTTATGAAACTTTGGAAAGCAATCTTAAAACTATAGACAGGGTATCAGAGTGGGCGGAATTCTGCAATTATACCAGCAGTAAAAAGTTTTCCAGGCTGTTTCGAAACCGTTACGGAGTCAGGCCAATTGTTATTATTAAAAAACTGAAATTAAGAATCGCCACTGCTCTCTTAATGGAGAATGACCTAAGCAGTTTTGAAATTGCACGGGAAATTGGAAAAAGAGATGAGCAAGCACTTTATCATTTCTTTGTTCAGCAAACAGGTAATTCTCCAAGCTTCTACAGGAAAAAAATAAGAGAAAAATGTCAAGCCAAAAAACAAGAGAAAAAAACAACAGAATAAAACAAGAGAATTAAATGAGATCGAATTAACTACAATTTTAATTGCAGTTTAGAATATTGCTTCAGGCATTAATTTCCTGATTGAATCATCCCCATAAGTATAAAGGTTTATGTGCTGTATTCTGTTGATTCAATGTCATTTATCTCAGATAAATCAATGCCCATCTCGCTTTAGTTTTGATTTCTTCACTTGATCAAAGCTTAATTTAAATTCAAGGAGGAAGGGTACGTATGGGTTATCAAAAAATAGACATCTCAGAATCAATAGATCAATTAACAGTTAATCTCAGCGAAATAGCTAGGGTTGATGAATGGGCTAAACACATGGGATATGAAACTCCTCAACTTTTCGGATATAAATTTTTAAGGTATTTCAAAACAAGGCCTTGCAAAATACTCATTGGGGTCCGATTAAAAAGTATTTCAGATTATCTAAGGTCAGAAGAAAAAATCTCCAATTTTGAAATTGCTCTGGCACATAGCCTTCCGGATGAAAAAGCCCTCAATAATTTTACAAAATATCATATTGACTGTCCACCAACAGTAATCAAATCATTAACCGACAAGGAGTTAGGCCAAAAATTCATAAAATTCGGGATCAAAATTTTGGAGTAAAATTAGGGAGTGAACTAGTTCTCAAATATGATTACCTCTAACAGGAGAACCATATTTCATTGAATGATATGAGTTGACACATACTGATTAAATAAGGTGTCAATTGATTAACAATTTAGATGTTGCAGGTGTATGAGTCATCAATCTGTTTCGGATATTGAAACCGGCCTTACTCGTAAATTAACCGATACCCCGGTAGTAAGTCAGGTAAACTCAATCTTTAATCACGCGATAGAAAAGAAAGCCAGCGATATTCATATTGAATTATATGAACATCTGTTCCGGGTAAGGCTCAGGCTAGATGGAGTACTGAAGGAAGAAGCAAAACTCTCTCTGTTCCAGAAAGACTCTATCATTTCTCGAATCAAAATTATGGCCAATCTTGATATAGCCGAAAAAAGAAGGCCCCAGGATGGCAGAATCAGATTTAATTACCAGAATAATGAGATCGACCTCAGAGTATCAACTCTACCTACAGGTTATGGCGAGAAGGTAGTTTTACGAATCCTTGACAAATCCTCTATTGATCTGAATTTACATAACCTTGGATTTGAAGCCCCAGATATGGAGAAATTCGTTAAGAATATTCACCTCCCATACGGAATGATCCTTGTTACCGGCCCTACGGGAAGCGGTAAAACCACGACCCTCTATGGAGCACTGAATGAACTCAACAGCGAGCAGGTAAATATTACAACGATCGAGGATCCTGTTGAATATGATCTTCAGGGTATCAATCAAACACAGGTTAATTCTGAAATCGGCCTCACATTTTCAAAGATATTGAGATCAATTCTCAGGCAGGATCCAAATATTATCATGTTGGGTGAGATTCGGGATGGTGAAACGGCTGAAATTGCTACCAGAGCTGCACTTACCGGGCACATGGTACTTTCTACCCTTCATACAAATGATGCACCATCTGCCTTAACAAGATTAATTGACCTCGGTGTTGAGCCTTTTTTAGCGGCATCATCCATTAGATTGATTGTAGCTCAAAGGCTCGTCAGAAAAATTTGTACTAATTGTAATCCGGTTTTAAAGACTCTCCATATACCGATAGATGCAGGATTAGAAGGTATAAATGGTACTGTGCAAAAAGGAAGTGGATGCATAGAGTGTAATTGTACGGGATACAAAGGCCGAGTAGCGCTTTTTGAAATACTCGAAATCAATCAGGGTATTTCGGAATTGATCGCAGCCAAGTCGAGTCCAGAGCAAATAAAAAACGCTGCAATTAAGGCCGGTATGACTTCACTCCGGGAGTCCGGAATAAAGAAAATTAAAGCAGGCTTAACTACTCCTGAAGAAGTTTTAAGAGAGACGTCCTTACTTATATAGAACCTGTATGGGATCTCATGAAAACTTCTCAAATATAAACGAACCGTTTCTGATTTTTAGTCAACAGTAAACATGAAGTTATTTTTTTCAAATATCCGGTCCATCTGTAACGTGAAAAATGCGAAGATAGCCAAACTGTTTATCTTTCTATATTTGGCAAACAGTTTTTCTGTTCAAGCTCAACATTCAGAGTTAGCCGATACTACAGAAATAAACTCCATTCCGGATCAGGTTTCCCATCTTGGTGCCCTCATCGATTCCGTTCAGTTTGATATAAATCTTCATGATTTACCGGTTCAATCATTAAATCCGATCGGGGCATTTAACATCAGAGATTTGGATGTAAAAGACCTCCTCCGGGCCATTGGCAGAGAGTATGAGCTGAACCTTATCGTCGACAACAATATCAATTACAATTCTACTCTTCGCCTCGCCAATATTCCTGTAATTGAAGCCATTATATATATCTGTCAGGAGTACAACTTATCCCTTACACAAAGAGGCCAGGTATTCAGAATCAGGAAATATGAACCCTTCATACCGCCTCCGCTCCCGGAAGTGCCAAAAATTGAGCTGCATGAGAATGGCCTGATAAGCATGGATCTTTCCGGTGACAATCTTGACGCGGTTGTTCGCCATCTGACTTCTCTAACAGGACAAAATATAGTTGTTCGAAATGGAGTGACCGGTTCCTTAAATGGGTTTTTGCAAAGAGTTGAAATGGTTTCAGGCCTTGAAACGATCTTAGCAAATAATGGTTATTCACTCCGTGAAAGAGATAATATCTATATAGTGGATAGAATGGGAGTCAGATCTTCAGAGATGGACGGATCTGATCATCGAGCATTTTGGGTGGATGTATCTGATGATATGATTAACCTCGATGTTACGAATATACCTATTAATGATATCATCAGAGAAGTTAGCTACCAAATGGGATTAAACCTGATTACATACAGTTTACCTGATGCCGTAATCACCGCTCGTACCAATAGACTAACTCTTGAACAAACACTTTCTTACCTGTTCAGGGGTACCAATTATACCTTTAGAAAAGAAGGTGATGTATACATTGTAGGTGACAAAAATATCAGCGGAATCGCTACAACGAGGTTAATTCGACTTAATCATTTGCGGGCTGATGTGGTTGTAGAGATGATTCCTCAAAAAATTTTACAGGGGGCTACCGTACAAATAGTAAAAGAACAAAACGGACTCCTGGTAATCGGTACAAATGATCTCATACTTGAACTCACCAACTTTATTAATGAGATCGATTATCCCACCCCGCAAATTATGATCGAGGCCCTGGTTGTAGATGTTCAGACTTCAGATGTGTTTGAATTAGGAGCTACACTTGCAGGATCCGTTCGCCCTGACAGTTTGTTTGGAATACCATCAGTACTATTTGGTGGCGGGACAGGTGGTCCACAAAGTGGAGGACTTGTAGTTCAAGGTGGCGGGAGAAATATAAACAAGATTTTTGCTACCGGAGGTAATCTCTTTGGAATTCAAAATCTGGGTGTACTTCCAAATGATTTTTACTTTCGTATCCAGGCACTAAGCCAGGAAGGAATTGTAAATATTCGCTCCAGACCACAGATTTCTACCTTAAATGGACATACTGCAAGTATAGAAATTGGTACCACTCAGTATTTTATCCTAAGATCTACCACACCTATTCGTTCGCCACAAGATGTTATTACACAAGAATCAGAAAGGTTCGAAACCATAGAGGCATTCGTGAGCCTGAAAATAACACCCTGGGTAAGTGCATCAGGGGAAGTAACCGCAGAAATACGACCCGAATTCAATACTCCAATAGGTGAATTAAGACCTGATGTACCTCCCACAATCAATAGCCGTGTTCTGGACTCCACCGTGCGACTAAAGGATGGAGAAACAATCATTCTAGGCGGTTTAATTCAGGATTCAGAAATTGAGAACATCAATAAGATCCCAATACTGGGTAGCATACCTTTGCTTGGGCGATTATTCTCCAACCGAAGCAAAAGTGTAATCAAATCGGAACTGATCATATTCATTACTCCCCATGTATTTTATGGTGACGGAAATGATTCAGCACGTTGGAATCAATTGCGTAGTGAATTAGAACATTAATCCAGGTACCTGATAGTTTGTACAAGATTCCATTCATACAGCATAAAGCGATTGGCATTCATATTACTGATAGAAAAATCAGGTGGGTGGAATTATCAAGAATTGGCGACAACGTTCGGCTTGGCCATTATGATTGTGAAGAAGTCAAATCCGGTGTGAAAGATGCGCTTCAAATTCTCATTGAAAGACAGCAGCCCGGCTGCCGATATGTTGCCGTCAACATCGACTCATCAATGGTTATCAGCAAGCTGATTTCGATGCCCTACTTCGACGATGATCATGAAGTGATGCAGGGATGGATATATAAACAGTGCACATCATTGCTTGAAAATGAACCTGACAGTGATTCATACATTATTCGCTCTTCCATTCAGATTGTGGATGAGGAGCACTCAAAGCTTTATATCAGTGCCATTAAAAAAGAACAGGTTGAAAATATCCGGGATTTACTCAATGAATTTGAGCTTACACCATCAATCATTACAGACGGCATTATTGATGTCGCCTATCCACTGATACTGTCAGATGATTTTATTAACGGTAAATCGAATATCCTCAGGGTTTTTGAAGATAGGTCAATTCTCTGCAAATACAATAATGGTGTTCTGCAATCTTTAACCCCGCTTCAAATCCGGAATAGTACTGCATCGGAATTATTTGATGAGTTAAATCTCATATTTAGTTCAGAAAGTGGATCTCTTAGTCCAAACAATCCTGCCCCTGTTTATCTGATGATCAGCCAAGAGTTAACCGGATTTGAAATACTGAAAGACAGATCTTTCGGTGAGCAATCAAATATTCGTTTACTGCCTGCAGAGGAATTCTTTGAATTGGGCAAAACTGAGATATCGGATGATTATTCTATTGCTCTTGCTTTGGCTTTCAAGCAACTCTATCCGGAGCTGGACGAAATTAACTTTCTGGATCCTGAAATCCCGGATAGTCTGTCCGAAGAGATTGAAAAGAAAGACACAATTATCTTTGCCAGCCTTGCTGTGTTCTTGTTGCTCATACTGTTAATCGGTACATATATGTTCTATTTCTATGCAGACTATAAATTCGAGCAAACAAGAAGCACCGCTGGGCAGATTGAAGACCGGATTATTGCTATTGAACTAGAGATGTCGGAACTGACGAGAGAAAGAGAACGCATTAATCAGGTTCGAAACTTGATCAGGAGCAGGTCTCTAATTGCACCGGGATTACATAAAATCGGTGAATTAACTCCCCGGAATGTTTGGCTTTTCGATATCGACGTATCCAACAATACCCCTTCTAAAAGCTATCGAATCCGGGGATATTCATTATCCGATACAGGTTTTTCACGATTCATGGAGAATCTTGAAAATGCCGGATTTGAAAATCTGGTATTGAGGAATATCGAGCGAATACAATCCGATCAAGTCTTCTCTGTGGATGAATACAGGCCCCGATCATTGATACGATTCGAAGTGCAGATGCTTACAATAAATAACCTGCAAACTCCCTGATGAATTATGAATGACTTCAGAAAATATCAATGGAAGTTTATTGCCGTACTGATCTCCATTCTGTTTCTGGGAATAACAGGTGGTTTCATTTGGCCAACTTTAAATGATGCATTAGATAAGAGAAATGCCAGAGACACTTTACAAAACCGGATTACCGGAGCCATGGAGTGGGAACAAAGGATGGATCAAATTGAAGGTGAGAAGTCGGCTATAAATGCATTTTTTGATGATATATCTTCGGAGATGCCCGACGATTACCTCAAATCTGCAGTCATTGAAAGAATGTTTGAAATTGCACAATCGACCGGTGTCTCCATTCAAAGATTGGAGCCCTTAGATACCACAATAACGGATACATATGTCTCAACTCCATTTCAGCTTCAGGTAACCGGTTCGTACCATAATCTGATTCGACTGATGAATGGCTTGGAGCAAATGGGATATTGGCTTAAACCGGAGTCTATCACTATCAGATCAGAAAGAAATCCATCAACATCCGATCTACAAGCCATAGTTCAAATCAGCATTATTAAACTAACTACGTAACAGAAGGGGTGAGATTATGATCAGGGAAGCTATCCAAAAAAAATCGACCCAAACCGTATTGATCATACTTGTGGCCGGGATATGGATTTACAACTCCTTGAAAATCATTTCCATTCAATCTGATGGTGAGATCATTCGTCAGGTTGAACTATCAGAGTTTGGTGAAAGTGAGGATCTTACCCTGCCGGATCTGATCCATTTTGAGTACCGGGGTAACTTTCGCGATCCCTTCACTCCTCTCCTGGAAAAAGTTCGAACTGTTCAAGCCAGTGAAGTCATAATAGAAGAGCAACCCGAGCCCGAATTCGACCCGGAACTTATGCTCACAGGAATCTTTGAAAAGTTTGCAGTACTTCAAGACAAAAATGGAAGCATTTTTTTTGCCGAACCAGGCGACAGTGTCGGAAAAATGCTGATGAGATCGGTATATCGCGATTCAGTGGTATTAAGAGCTGGAAACAGATCATTTTCATTACAACTACATCAATAACAAAAGAGGATTTACTATGGGACATCACATATTAAAAAAGTTGAAGCGTGAGGATGGCTTCTCTTTGCCGGAACTACTCATCGTACTGGTCATCATTGGAGTTTTGGTGATGATTGCAATACCTATCTATAACAATATTGCTACCCGTGCTAAAATGACTGAAGCACGAATCATGCTAAACCAGGTGCATTCCCTGCAACAGGCCTATTATCTTGAATTCGATCACTATTCCGATAATTTGCAGAGAATCGGGTTTGAACAGAATCCTTTGATTACAGAAGGAGGCAGAGCCAGATACATTATTGAAATTGAGTCGGCTGATCAACTCGGCTATGTAGCAACCGCCACCTCGATCGTCGACTTTAATAAGAGTGGACGATACAATGTATGGGAAATAGATGCACACGGTATTCCTGAACAACGAATTACAGATTGATGGCTTCCCCGGATTTTTGGATCATAAACCTGCTTTCTTGCATAACCGCTGCGTTATCTGTTTGGATTATGTCACGATTTCCAAAATCTCTGTCGCCGGTACTATCTGATTTTAAAAAACCTACACTTTGGGAAATCATTCTCTTTTCGATGATTCTGATTCTGATTTTCCAGGGAATAGCAAAGGTCGAACATCAGTGGCCGATACGTATCGCATACAGTTTATTTTTTTTGGTACTGATGATCTGTACATGGACTGATCTGCATTCCAAAATCATTCCCAACAGAATTATACTGTTTGGTATCGTTGTCTGGCTGATCTTCTTTATGACATTCGACTTTTTGATCATCGAATCCATCCTGGCGGCAACTGTACTTGCCATTGGAATCATATGTCTGAACCAAGTATGTCTGGTGTTTTATGGAGAAGAGGCATTTGGCATGGGGGATGTGAAATTGATTTACTTCATAGGGCTTTTTACCGGTTGGGAAGCACTTTGGCTGTTATATCTTGCAATTTTTACAGGAGCCATAGCAGCTTTGTCAGTCATTTATTCAGGCAAAGCAGATCGATCTGCCCGCATGCCATTTGCTCCTTTTCTCACTGTCGGTTCAATAATCGGCTTCTTCATGATCCCATCTTCAATTCTATGGTCATGGTTCTATGGGGCATAATCAAATAATACATAACGAAAAAGGATATGCACTGGCAGCCGTTTTAATTGTGCTGGTTCTCATTACGCTGATCATCGGTTTTATGATGATGGGCTTCGTAATGCAAAACAGATTTATTCAAAAGGACATCCATTCAATGAAAGCCAGGTATCTTGCGGAAGCGGGTATCTGGCATTTTTTATCTGATCGTGAACTATGGGGTGATTATTCGCGCACTCATTTCATAGTAACCACAGCAGACAGCCAGAAGGTTTTCATTTCAAGAAATTTTTACGGTGGATACTGGAAGGTAATTGCAACTGCCGAGGTGGGACAAAGCCGAAAATCAATTCAATCCCTGATCGGTGAAAAACCCGGTGACAAATTCGATCATGCTGTAATCCTGGGGGATGTACGAACACCGATTGTACTTACAGGCAGTACTCTTTTAACAGGGCCGGTTATATCCGGACAGGAAGGGGTACAGACCCGGCCGTTTCGCGGTGAACAATTTTCAGGATCATTCTCAGGTGAAGTAACCCATTCAGACAGTTCTGCATTACCACTTTTCAATAAAGAGTTGATTCATAATCAGTTCATCACATACAGATCGTGGATACAATCACCACCGGAACACAGTTTTCAGATCCAAACTTCTACATTTAATCAGGATTCTCATTACAGTTTAAACAAAAATATAAATGTTTTTTACCGTACGGGTAATCTTCATCTTAACGTCGGCACCCGTAATTCATTACCGGATTCTACAACCTGGATTGTATCTGGAAACATCAAGCTCACCGGGGACGGAGATCTCGGATCGTTTTCAACATATATTGCCGCTGACACGATTTACGTTGATGGAACCCTTACAGGGGATCATGCCTTGTTTTATGCCAGTAAAATGGTGCATTTGAACGGAAACAGTCAAATATCAGCTCAGCTGTTCTCTGAAGGTGACATTCTTCTCGAAGACAAAAGTTATCTGAGGTACCCGTCACTGATATATGTAAAACCACAACTCAATGGATCAGTCAAAACAGGTACAATTCAGCTGCTGGATGATGTGATTGTTGACGGTATGGTAATGCTTCCGGATGTTGATGAGGGTATAGTTACTGAAGATAAAGCAACCGTTAAGATTGCTGATGGTGCGTTGGTACGGGGGGCTGTCTATAACACATCAAGAACTGAAATGAGTGGCACTATTTACGGCAGTGTGTTAACAAACAGTTTTTATTTCTATATCTCACCTACCGTTTATCTGAATTGGTTGAAAGACACCCGTATTGAACATCACTTGCGCCCACAACCCTTTGTTGTTCCGATCGGATTTGATGAGAACCTACAGTTTGAGATTCTTTATTGGAACGAAGTGTGAGGCTGTATGAAAAACAATTCAACTAAAAATAGAAGTAAGGTTCTGCAGGATGCCATTCTCAATCTAAGATCTAAAGCTCGATTCAATCTATTTAGTAAGTGCAGATCCGAGAACGGAGCAACACTTGTAGAAACACTGGTGGCATTAGCCATACTGATGTCGGTTCTGGTTCCTTTAATTGGTTTGATGGCGATTTTGGCAGGGAATCACCCGGCCCGTGAGAAAGTCCGGGCACTCAATTACGCACAATTAACACTTGAGCGATCCATTTTTCAACAAGCCTGGACGGATACAACTTTTAATCCGGATCCGGGATGGAGGATAACCAGAACCGTAACCAGAGACAGTGTATTGGTTGAAATCAGGGTTGATGTGTTTCGAAGGGAAGATCTGACTTCAATAATGCACCTGTCTACTGTTAGGCTTGGCTATGAAACTGAAATGAGTAACCATGAATAGACTCTCAAAAAGTGTAAGGGAAGAGCATGGATATACTCTTGCTGAGCTGCTGACCGTGTTTGCAGTTGCAGGTCTGTTATTTGTGATGTCACTTTGGGTATGGATGTTCGGCCAGGAGTACATCAACCGATGGAGCAGAAGTGTACAATCGATCAATAAAGTGCATCTGCTATCGAATAGTTTGACCGATGAAATGTTTCGCGCTTCCGAAATTAAGCAGATCCGGGAGAGTGAACTGACTCTTATGATCGGCGACTCACTTCGTATTTACACGACAAAGGATGGCAAACTGATCCGAAATAACCAGCCAATTCAGCTCGGAGAAGTTCGCGTTGTAAATCTTCACTTTCACAGAATCTATCGAACGGAGACAGAAGATGTTTTTGAACCGGATTCCATGAACAAGTTGTTTGCAACAAGTATCGATCTACAAATTGCTTTACGTGAAGATACACTGACTGCTTTCAGAATGGTATATCCGAGAAAGCCCATTTTATGGGAACCTATTCGATGATCTTATGGCACAAATTCCAAAGACGTTAAAAAAGAACAGAAAACGAAAACCTCTTCACAGCAAACGTTCAGGCCGTGAAGGGAAGCAGTTTTCCCTTTTCAGCATACCTGAAAAATCCATTTATGAATTTACAAGATATCTGTCGGTGATGATTCGGGCCCGGATTCCATTATTGGAAGCTCTCGAGGTTTCGGGCGACCAAACGGATCATCACCGGATGCGACAGATAGTAAAAGAGATTACCAGAGAGGTAAAAAATGGAAAGAGTTTTGCTTCGGCATTGGCGAAACACCCGCAAACCTTCGATCCTCTTTATATTCATCTGGTTGAAACCGGTGAAGAGGCCGGTATTCTCGGTGAGATTTTGGGTAGACTTGCTGAATATATGGAGAAGAGAGGTAGTTTGAAGAAGAAAATCCAAAAGGCACTGGCATATCCGGTATTTATCATCGGAGTAACCATTCTGGTGTTGGTCTTTCTGCTCACAGTAATTGTACCCACTTTTGCTGAAATGTATGCCGATTACGATGCACAACTGCCCGCTGCTACTTCATATATCATATGGGCGAGCAATTTCATAACGGGTCACCTGATTTGGCTCATTCCCGGATTTATAGTCTCTATTTTTATCTGCAAGAAGCTGCTGCAAAGACCCTCAATTGCAGCCTTGAAAGATTCATTCATCCTGAACATACCGGTTATGGGTGCGTTTTATCGTAAAAGTATCATTACCCGGTTTTGCCAGACACTCGGCACATTATTGAAAAATGGCATTGGTCTGCTACATGCCCTTGAAATCAGCCGTAAATCGACCCGGAATACGCAGGTAAAAGCGTCCATTAAACGAATGTCGATGGCAGTAAGGCAAGGAAGCAGCCTGGCAAAGTCAATGATCAAAACAGGCCTGTTCCCACCGGTTATTGCACAGATGATTACAGTTGGAGAAGAAACCGCCGAGTTGAGCTCCATGTTGTTGCACATTGCCGAGACCCATCAGCAGGAGCTGGATGCCGACCTTGACATCCTCACCTCCGTTCTTGAGCCGGCAATGATTGTAGTCATCGGACTGGTTATCGGAGTGGTAATTGTAGCCATGTACCTGCCGGTGTTTGAGATGATGAATGTGATACAGTAGAACGAAAAGCGGCCATTTTATAGGTGTGTTGGTTTGTCAATTTCTCAACATTTATAAAAGGTGAAGACGCGTTAAAAGACTACCACATTAAAATAATACAAACAAGTGGTATGGAAGAGACATGACACACTATTTGGGGAAGTATCTTTAATATCCCAATGCTGCACAACAAACCACGTGCAGATGTTTTCAAATACACCTGCGGTTATCTCTGCATCCATTACATAATATTCTTGTGTGCCGAAAACTTCTTAGTAATACCACTGGCTATCGCCCGTATAGAGGTTATGAAAGTCGCCGACTTGTACTGGCACGTTACGTTCACAATACCAAAAATACAATTTTGAATGATATTTGTCATGTAAGCTTCCTTGTTTTTAGACTGCTTCACATGTCAGTGATAATTTTTACAAAAAAGATTTCCTATAAAAATAATAGGTGGGGTGAAGTATCAGATAAAATAAATAAGCCCCTGTTACGAACCACACCAACAAGATATGAACTTCAAAAAAAATAATATTTGAAAATAAGATCACAGCCATACTTATTAACAAAAGATATTCTGAAAATCTAATAATTTTAAAAATTCTAAAACTAGAATAATTTTCAGTATCCAATTGAACTATCTGACTTAGAAATAAGTGAAGTTTAAAAATAAATAAAAAGAAAACGACCAAAGGGAAGCTTATCTGAATATAACGATCATCAAAAATCTTCAATACCCAGTGATCTATAAAAACTAAAGTAGTATATATAATAGTTATATGTAAATATATTAATTTAAAAACATGTTTTATATTCATCTAT
>REDS01000173.1 GCA_007693395.1 Balneolaceae bacterium
GACCCCACTCTATCGTGCGATCCTCAAAACGTAAATCACCTTCGTTGGAAAAGAGGTGATTCCGTACGGGAACGGAACTCATTTCATCCATCAAGCCTAAAATGATATTTTCCTCACCGCGCTGTATTCGCTCCTGAATAACTCTTGGGTTTGCAACAATATCAATATAATCCTGATCCAGCAGATCTTTATAGATTCCATTTACGACAAAAATGTCTGTGTGCCCACTATTATCAAAGTCGGATTTTAAAACAGCCCAGCTCCATTCAGTGGCATGCGTATCCGTTAAGCGACCAATCTCAGAATAGCCCTTTCCGTTGTAAAGCTGAAGTGTGTTACGTGTAAATTTATGATGGAAACCTCTTTCGACATTGGTTTGATATTCATCCCACGATTCAATGGTCATTTTAGATTTCAACCTCTCTTCTCCCACCGGTAACATGTCCGATACATAAATATCCGGCCATCCATCATTATTGATATCTGCAATATCCGAACCCATTGAACTGAAACTCAGGCTTCGTATATAACTTTCGAGTGATTCGGTGAATGTGCCATCTCCATTGTTGATATAGAGATAATCCCTCTCAAAAAAGTCGTTAGCTATATATAAGTCTGGTAACCCATTTCTATTAATATCAGATATAGCTGCACTCAAACCGAAGCCGATAACGCTGCTGTAAATACCTGCCTCTTCTGTTATATCTGTAAAATATGTCCCTTCATTACGATAGAGTTTGCTTGCACCAAGTGGATCAGGGTTTTTTCTCTCCTCTCCGGTAACATTTGCAAATCCGCCAACTTCATGAAAGGAGTTTCCAACTAGGTAGAGATCGAGCAAGCCATTTCCCGTAAAATCGAAGAAGACACCATGCGTAGAAAGGTTTTCATCAGCAATTCTCCACTCTCTTGCACTTTCAGTAAATGTACCATCTCCGTTATTTAGATATAGCCTGTTATGGCGTTCGTCACCAATAGGTTCACCGGATAAGGTTACAAATATATCAAGCAGTCCATTGCCATTAACGTCGGCCATACTTGCTCCGGTTGACCAATAGCCATCAGTATTTAACCCGGCCTGGTCCGTAATATCTACAAACCTGAAATCACCAAGGTTCTCATACAAACGGTTTGATACCATATTCCCGGTGAGAAAAACGTCTGGCAAACCATTTCCGGTAACATCCCCAATGGCTACTCCACCACCATTATAAAAATTCCTGAAGATGTACATATTGAACTCTTCAGTAGGCGTCAAAACATTATCAAATGAAATTCCGGTAGCTGAGGAGTCAAGTTCTTGAAAAAGCGTACTACTTTTACTCTCTTTTTTCTGACAGCTAAACAACAGGGCAGTAATCAGCAGTAATAATGCAAATAAGAAGTACTGATACATGGTTGAATGGATGATGAATTTGAGCAATTTATGAATGAAAATATAAGCAATTTATTATATCAGAGTGGTAGTAGTTGAGTTTCAGTGAAAAGACCAAAAAAGTAAAATCATCAGGCATAAAAAAAGGGGCAGATAAAATACCTGCCCCTTTTTAAACATAAAGTAATGGATTATAGAGAATCCCAGCCTGGATTTTGATTCAGGTTCGGGTTCGCATCAATTTGATCACGCGGAATCGGGAATACATTTCTAAATGACTCAGAAGCTGGTTTTTCCCACCATGGGTCATTAAATCTGTCGAACCGGATAAGGTCCTGTCTTCTCCAGAGCTCTGCGTACAATTCACGGCCTCTTTCTGCAAGCAGGTTTTCCTCGTTAATAGGAATTGAACCTACACCCGCACGATCGCGAATCATATCGAGGTACATCTGGCCACCGCCATTCTGGCGATACTGTACTTCAGCTTTCATCAGAATAACGTCAGAATATCTAAACACCGGGAAATCATTATTTAAATCCGGAGTAGAACCTACCGCATATTCAAATTTACCGAAACGTGCACCCGCAATTCTGTTGGTAGGGAATTGTCCCGGATCACTCATATTAAGTGCAGGTATCTCTACGGTAAAATCTACAGGTAAACCCCCACCTTCAGCATCAACAAGAGGCGAACCATCAAGTGCAAACTGCTGACCAACAAAGAACCGCTCTTTACGAACATCACCATCTTCAAATGAGTTATAAAACTCAGCGAGTGTGGTGTATCCGTTCCATGGCTGATCCTGGAAATCAAATTGCTGCTGCTGGTTGTAGTGAAGCGTCATGTGATGCATATTAAAACCACCAAGGAATACTTCATCGTAAGGAATCGCAAAGATTGTTTCAGATGAGTTACTGTTATTGGTAGCAAAAATTGCATCATAATTCATCTCCAAATCAAAGTTGTTGGAGTTGATGATCGCATCGATATGAGTTTCAGCATCTGCCCAGCGTGCCGTACCTGTGTACACTTCTGCATTCAAATAAAGCTTAGCCATCAAGAAGTGAGCTGCATCTCTGTGGATACGGCCATAACTTGCTTGTGGGTTGCTACTGATCAAATCGATATTGCTTAATACTTCACTTTCAATAAAGTTGAATACTTCAGTTCTTCCAGTCTGGAAGTCAGAATTGTTAGAAGGATTACCAGCTACTTCAGCAAAGTCCTGAATGATTGGCACGTTACCGAATGTATCAAGCAGCCAGAAGTAGTAGAAACCTCTGAGTACTCTCATTTCAGCAATAAATGCATTTGCCAAATCAGGATCTACAGTTCCATCCTGAACCAGTGTTTCGAACTGAAGAATGAGTCGGCTTGTAGCATTTACACCTGAAAACAGATATGTCCATGTACCGTTGGTTGGCCCATGATCGGGTAAAATACGGTGTCTGTGGTTATCTACCCAAACGAGTCCGTCTTCCCAATCCTGTCCTTTAACAGGAATGGCAGCTACATCTGTTGAGGTTTCATGCAGTGCAAACAAACCTCCATGATTTTGCCATCCACCAAGAATGGTGTAGGCTTCCCCAAGAGCGGAAATAAATTCCTCCTCACTCTCGAGTGCTATTATCTGGCTGGGAACGCGTTCTGTAAGATCAGTACATGCTAAACTGAAAATGAACAGAAAGCTTCCTACCAGTAGTATTCTTTTTGAAATAAATTTATTCATGATACTATGATTATTCGTTTAAACTTTTTTAGAATCCTAAGTTTACGCCAAACAGTAGTGATGTTTGTGTAAACCAGTTATTTCTTCGTTCAATTCCAGGAGCGAGTGGATTACCACCACCTACCCGGCCGGCATTGTCTGTCGGACCTGGATCAGCAAAACGAACTTCTGGATCAACACCACCGTAACCGGTGATTGTCCATAGGTTGTTACCTGATACAAAGAATCTTACATCTCTGATCGCAGCAGTTTCTCTAAGGTCAAGAGTGTAACCCACAGTTACGTTCTCCAAACGAAGGAAGTCTGCACTTTCTACATAGTAACTTGAGAAAGTTGGGCTCTGACGTAACTCAAGGTCCCGTGCTTCTCTGGATATATTGTAAGCAGATGCTACGGTTGGATTTTTGTAGAATACATCATAACTGTTCACAAGATCATGGCCAAAAGCACCTCTCCAGAACATGTTGAAGTCCCAGCCGCGATAGTTAAATGTATTATCCCAACCCAAAGTAAAGTCAGGCATACCATTACCAATAACCTGGTTATCGTTTGTGGTAAGCTGATCTCTGTTCACAATGTCTCCATCTGCATTAAAGAACAACCATTCGCCATTTGTGCTAAATCCTGCAAAACGCGGACCCCAGATATCACCAATTGGCGCACCTTCCTGCACACGAATAATCTGTGTGTTATTCAAGCCGGGTGCACCCATGTTTGAGATAAGCTGTCTGTCGCCAAACTGGAGGTCACCACTTGAGAGGGATTCCAATACAGTATTGTAAGTAGCAAATGTTATGCCGGTTGTCCAGTTAGCATCAGGTGTTTGAAGAGCCTGATAACTTAAAGCAAGCTCAATACCTTTGTTGGAGATTTCACCAATGTTTACCCACTGTAATGGGAAGAGATTTGGTGGAACCGGTACGCCGAATTCAAGAAGCAGATCTTCTGTACGGCTGCTATAGTAATCAACAGAACCTGAAAGACGATCGTTGAAGAATGAGAAATCAACACCTAAGTTAACTTCTTTTTTTACTTCCCATTTCAAATCCGGATTTGGATTACTTACAGGGCCAAGAGAAGGCACGAACTGTCCATCAACAAGGAAGCTGGCACCGGGGCCAAATCTGAGCAATGAGATACCATCGAACGGAGCATTCTGTCCGGTTTGCCCGTAACTAACGCGTACTTTAAATTCGTCAGCTCTTGGTATATCAATGAGGTTTGTTAATTCTGCACCACCACTTACAGCGAAGAAGTTACCCCACTTATTTCCGGCTCCGAAACGAGTAGATCCTTCACGGCGAACAGTACCGGAGAGGAAGTAGGTGTTATCAAAAGTCATGTTTACACGGCCAAAGAAAGCAATCAGTTTACTTTGATTCAGGAAACTTGAAATTGAACCAAGGCCTCTGTTGAACTCACGGGATGCACCCATGTTGTTGTACAGGAAGCTGTCAGTAACAAAATCACCACCTTCTACAAACTGTCCTTTTCCTTCAAATTCCTGATAGGAGTAACCGGCAACTGATTCAACTCTTACCCAGTCAAATGTATTACGGTAGTTAAATGTAGTTTCGAAAAGCTGGTTACTGTTGTTAACCATCTCTCTTCTTGCAAGGCCATTTCGGCCGGCACCACGGAATCTGAGCTGGCTATTGTAATATTCACCCTGAAAGAAATCTTCATTTTCACGTGAATAAAAAACAGCACCGGAAAGACCGTCAATAAAATCTGAGAAATCGTATTCACCACGCAGGCCAATAATGTATCGGCTCTGCTCCTGATCCCAGGTTGTCCACTCATTTATTTGAAGCGGATTGAAGTTGTCGAAACCTGAACCGGGATTGTCAAGTGGTGCAGTAGGGTTGAAT
>REDS01000099.1 GCA_007693395.1 Balneolaceae bacterium
GCAATCCAGCCGGCGCGATCGTGGCGCTCTTCATCCGTTTTTGGCTCTCTTACAAACGCCATCATCGAGCCATCGGGCGACCAGACCGGTGCCCTGTCGAGGCCCTCAATCGTAAATGCTTCACCACCCGGCGCAGTAACTCTGATAAATCGTACCGAATTTGAATCATCTCCCCGGCGCGACTGGATACTGAGAAGCGTACCATCGGGCGACCACCGCGGGCTGGATGACTGAACCGTGGGATCGGTAAACAGAAAAGGAGCGCCATCGGGCTGGCCGTCGCTTAGTTTTTGCATCCAGACTTCGCTGTGGCGGCGGTTATTCTCTTCGTCAATCGTTGTTTTTGTGAACGCGATATAAGCTCCTTCAGGCGAAATTTCTGTCTGGCTGATGAAAACTGTTTTATAGTAATCTTCGGGCTGTATTCCCTGCTGAGCAAAAAGAGGAAGTGCAGCCCACAGGGCCACCATGAAAAGGAAGAATGGTTTTTTCATTGTAGGTATGGAGTTAATGAGAGTTAGGAAAAATGGTTTGCTTAAAACTTCAGTTCGATTTTAAGTCAGGACAAAAAAACTATTATCAACCGAACTCACGCTTAAAGTAACAGATTGGCATGCGTTGAAAAAATTTTCGGTTTTAATCTTGGTTCTGTTTTACAAAATTTTGCCGGGCAGGCATAAAAAAAAGCTGCAACTCTGTTTCAAATTGCAGCTTTTCGCCGGATGATTTTTTTACAGCTCCCTGATCCAGATATTTCGGAAGCTCACATAGTCGCCATGATCCTGTAGGCCAATTGGCAGCTTTCTTGGATGGGGCGTATAACTTGGCGGGCCGATAAACGTGGTTGGGCCATTAATTCGTTGATTGTGATGGATCAATACCCCATTGTGTAGTACAGTGACGTATGCCGGCCTTATCAGCTTACCGGTATCGTCGAAATAGGGGGCATAAAAGAAAATATCGTAGCTCTGCCACTCACCGGGCGGGCGGCTGGCATTCACCATAGGTGCGGTTTGCTTGTAGATGGAGCCCGCCTGTCCGTTTGGATAGGTAGGGTTTTGCCAGGAATCAAGAACCTGAATTTCATAAAGTCCCTGCAGGAATACACCGCTGTTTCCACGGCCTTGTCCGTCTCCGTCAATCTCTACCGGAGTTTTCCACTCAATATGTAAGTGAAAATCGGTGAAGCCCATTTTTGTCATTATATTGCCTGAGCCGGGTACAACCGTCATCACACCGTCTTCCACTTTCCATGGGGCCGGGCCGTGATGGGTTTGCAGTGCTTCAAGATACTCAGGCACTTCCTGCGCATTAATAAAGTATCCCGGGGCGGCTTCCCAATTGGAGATGTCGCTACCATCAAACAGCATAATGGCATCTGATGGAGCCTGCCCAAAATAGCCCACTGTTGATACAGAATCGTTAACCGGTGTCCAGTCTTCGGTTAATTCGTGAGGCCACTCCATATTTTGTTGGGCCGTTGCCGGGGTAAATGCCCAAAAAAGAAGGGCTAAAAAAGTTAGGATGTAAATTAGCTTGCTCATAGTTATTGGTTTTTTAAATTCTGTTTAAGCTTATAATTTATATAATTATTGGTAATTCCCACAGTTCAAAGGGCTTATCTTTCGATTCATATTGAGAAGTACTCTTTAATTATGGTACTGAATTCCTCAGAACGATATAAAAAATCGACGTTCAGGTTTTCCACTTTGGTAAGAATATTTGTTCATTTACTGTACACGGTTTCTGCCTGTATACTACATTCAAATTATCATGAAATATTTACCATCACTTCCCATCCTCTTACTTATTACCGGAATGACTCTAATCACACAAACCGCCTGCGGGCAGGATCGCGCATGGCAGCCTGAAGACACCGAATTTTATGAACCTGTACCGCCTGTGGTGCGTGCTGTACCTGCATTTCTTGCTCCACCGGATGATGCCATTGTACTCTTTGACGGATCCGGTTTCAGTAACTGGCAATCGGTTAACGGCGGTGATGTGGAGTGGACACTCGAAAATGGGGCAATGACGGTAAAACCCGGCAGCGGAAACATCATCACATCAGATGCATTTGGCAGCATTCAGCTCTATCTGGAGTGGAAAACCCCGGCTGAAATCGTTGGCGAAGGGCAGGGAAGAGGAAACAGCGGGGTGTTCCTGCAGCGGCGATACGAGGTGCAAGTGCTCGACGCGTACAATAACGAAACCTATGTGAATGGAATGGCGGGCAGTATTTATAAGCAGTACGTTCCATACGTGAATGCGGCAATGCCTCCGGGTGAGTGGCAAACGTACAACATCATTTTTGAAGCGCCGGTATTCTCTGAAAATGGAGATGTAGAAACACCCGGATACCTTACTGTATTCTGGAATGGTGTTTTGATTCATCACCGGGCAGAACTTAAAGGCCCGACAAGATATATTGGCCTGCCCGAATATTCAGCGCATGGTTACGACGGCATTATGCTGCAGGATCATGGAGACCTTGTAAGCTTTCGCAACATTTGGGTGAGAAACCTTGACGACAGCCCGGTGAGGGGAGAGTAACCGCTTCAAAAAGAGAGTAACAAACGTACTTTTTTGAAGTGAAAAGAGTTATATCAAAACACATTAATTGCTTCACCATGAAAACGTTATTCACTCTTCCGTTTTTACTCATATCAATGGCTGCAGTTCTCTCTGCCCAAACGGTGCATGATGTGTCTATGACCGGCCTTGAAATGGTACCGAGAGTACAGACTCCGGCCATGGGTAACGTTCAGGTTTGGGTTGAGAATGACACCCTCTATGTTCGGGGCTCATTTTCTGATCTGAGGGGCAGTTACTTCACAGCACAAATTCACTATGGCAGACGTGGAGAAACCGGTAACAGAATTTTCAGGCTTCGCGCATCGCTTAATGAAGATCATAAAAGTGGTGAGTTTAAAGTGGAAAATAACACATTTCCATTAAGGCCTGCACAGCGCTCTGCCATTGCGAATGGGAATTTTTATATCATCATCTCAACGAACAGGCATCAGCAGGGGGAGATTCGGGGCCAGATTCCGCGAATTTAACAGCCGTGCAAAAGCCCGCTCTATATTCCGAATTCGATTAATTATGTGCTTTTTGGTCTAATTTAAGATCCTAATCAGTTTTTAAACTTTCTGTACAATTGGTTTAATGTAATATTGCGGGAGTTCAACATAACCTCTATGAGAATTGTCATGTTGTTCATTTTTGTGTCAAACTCACGTTCATCTCCAAACAACTTCCACTCCCGGTCACTACTCTGCTTAATCTCAGTACACAAGCTCACATATTAAAACCATTCCTTTGAAACGCTTGAGGTGTTTATTCTATTTATAGTGGAAGAAAATCCAACAACATCTCATCTATCAAAAATAAAACATGGAGAGTATGGAATTAACTCCTAAAGAACATATCGTTATCGTAGGTGGTGGCTTTGGGGGAATTACGGTAGCAAAAGGGTTGAACAAACCTGATGCCCGCATTACCCTCATCGACCGCACAAATCACCATCTGTTTCAGCCTCTACTGTATCAGGTGGCTACCGCAGCACTTTCGCCGGGGGATATATCCGCTCCTATTCGTGAGATCGTTGGAAAAAGATCGAACGTTGGTGTTTTACTTGGTGAGGTAACAGGGGTAGATCCCCAGAGGAAACTGATAAAGCTGCGTGATGAAAAAGAAATCACATTTGATACATTAATTCTTGCTCCCGGAGCTCAATACAACTATTTCGGTAACAACATCTGGGAGAATCATGCACCCAGCCTTAAAACCATATCCGATGCCCTGAATATTCGTGAGCGTATTTTGATGTCGCTGGAAGAAGCTGAACAGACCGATAACCGTGAACTCAGGAAACCGTTACTCACCTTTGTGGTTGTTGGCGGCGGGCCTACAGGAGTTGAGATGGCCGGTGCCATTGCAGAAATCGCCAAACGCAACATGATGCGGGATTATAAAACCGTCAAAGAAGATGAAATCCGTGTTTTTCTTGTGGAGGCAGCCTCACAAATTCTCAACGGATATCCTGCTTCCCTTGCCTCAAAAGCCCAACAGATGCTTGAAGGCCTTGGTGTTGAAGTGCTGCTTGATTCTCCCGTATCTGATATTGAAGAGAACATAGTTCATCTGGGTGATGATACCATAAACACATCAAACATCGTTTGGGCTGCAGGTGTAGCCGCTTCGCCTATTCTTAACCACTTAGAAGCTGAGCAAGATGTAACCGGCCGGGTTAAAGTAAAGCAGGATCTTTCAGTGCCGGGATTTCCGGATATTTTTGTAATAGGAGATGCAGCTTACCTGGAAGACAGTAAGGGTGAACCGTTACCCGCCCTTGCCCCTGTGGCAATGCAGCAGGGAAAATTCCTCATAAAATTGTTATCCGGGCAAAATGCAAACCCTGAAAACCGCCCCGCTTTTCAATATGTTGATAAAGGCACCATGGCAACAATTGGGCGGGCAAAAGCCGTTGCAGACATTCGCGGATTTAGGTTTGCCGGATTTTTTGCATGGGTTTTATGGTCGTTTGTACACATTCTCTTTCTCATCGGTTTTAGAAATCGTTTTCGTGTGTTTATTGAGTGGATTATCTTCTACTTCTCGTTCAAAAGGGGTGTCCGCCTGATAACCGACCGTTTCGGAAAAAGAATACCCGCAAGCAGCTAAACCGTTCTAACCGGAAATAACCTCAGGCGGCTTGTAGTGCCCGTCATCCTGTTACGGCTCTCTCCTTTGCTCAGGATTCGTTTTCCTGACTTCCGCACATTTTTACTTTACAATTTTCAGTATTGATAATCAACGAGTTGCGAGTCTATAAAGAATATTTCAGGTGTACTGAAACCACTTCAACCATCCAAAAAAGCAGCAAGCCCAACTCTGAAGTAAGCCTCTTCGGCCTTGAATTCCCGGTTCGTAA
>REDS01000070.1 GCA_007693395.1 Balneolaceae bacterium
GGAATGAACATCAATGGGAGTCTCACCTTGACGAAATCGAAAAACGCAGCGAGCAACTCAGACGCTTCATCACCTCAGATCCTAAAGGAAATACCCCGCGCTGGATAACCCTGCTACAGGAAAGTTTAGATGAACTGGACGCAGTTGAGGCATTCATCGAGGAAGAACTGCTTCTTGATGAAGCCTATTTTCCCGAAGATGAAGATGATTGGGAAGACGACGAAGACGAGTTTGAGGATGATGATTTCTTTTTTCAAAACTCTATGTACCCTTTTGAACCGTATGACGAGGAGGAAGATGAAGACGATTTTGATTACGGTGAAGAGTGGAAAGAGCTTAGTGATGATTTTACCCTTTCTGATTACGGCTCTATAGAAAACCTCGAAGTGTATAAAGAGGCACGCGGTTATGCAGTTGATGTACTTAAATGGGCCGAAAATATTCCATCACATCTGCAAACCAAACAGGTACATGAGTTTATCATCAATGTGCTGAAGATAAGTGCCAAACTTGCAGGCGGCTACTCCTTTGGATTTGAGCAGGATGTGCTTGGCGGCAACATCGCCTATACCAAAAAGGCACTTTACAGTGCTAATGACGCACTTTACCACCTTCAGCACATGAAGAAAGAGCCATTTATTGTTCCATCAATTTATGGGAAACTGCACGGCAGGCTTTTCGAAATCAGGAATGATATCGGCATTTACGTTCAGGAAATGCGCGACCGTTTCCACCTTGGCTTTGAGTAACCTCCCCCCACAAGGTTAGCCTTCCCTCAGGGAGTCCATCTTTTCGGATAATACCTTCAACAGTAAATGTATATCTGCCAGGTGGGTACGGGCAGAGAGTATTGCCGCCCGGAAATAGAAACGGCCATTAATTGTTGTTACAGAGAGAAAAACGCGGCCATCTTCAAGAAATAGTTTGTGCAGTTTTTTGTTGATTTCATCATTCGCAGAACTATCCTCAAAAGGTTCCCAGCGAAACATCACAACACTTAACTGCGGTTTTGGGCCTGTAACAATCTGTTCCGTATCGGATAGTTTTTTCCACAACATCCCGGTAAGCAAAAGCTTCTCTTCGAGTGCTGCGCGGAACGGTGCCACTCCATGCAATTTCAAAGGCAGCCACATCCTCACAGCCCTGAAATGTTTGCTCAGTTCGGGTGAAATCTCAGCAGGTGAATAGATCCCCGAATCTACTTTTGTATCGTTCATGTAGCTTGCTTCAAAACGATGTGCCCACGAAAGAATCTTCGGATCTTTTACCAGCAGCGCGCCGATACCATACGGCAAAAACATGCCCTTATGGGGATCCACAACGAGTGAATCGCTTTCGCTTATTCCCTTAAGGGTGCCTGCACCTTTTTGGGTAAGCATAAAAAAGCCACCATAGGCAGCATCCACATGAAACCATAGATTGTATTTGCGTGCAATCGGGCCAATTTCATCCAGGGGATCTACTACTCCCGCATCGGTTGAACCGGCCGATGCAACAATCAGCCAGGGCATTAACCCATCTTCTTTGTCTTTCTGAATAGCTTGTGCCAAAAAGCTCGTTCTCATCCTGAAACTATTATCCATCGGTATTTTTTGGCGCACACACTCACTCATCCCGGCTATATTCAGCGCCCTGTCTACACAGTGATGCGTTTGTTCGGTGATGTAAATCACCGCCCGGCTGTAATCGGCACCTTTCAGCTTTTTACTGTCGCGGGCTGCTACAATTGCGGTAAGATTTGCATGGCTGCCGCCGGATGAGAGATAGCCTCCGCTGCTATCAGGATATCCGAACAGGTTTTTCAGCCAGTTTATCATTCTCGTTTCAAGTGCAACTGCACCGGGTGAAGAGGAATAAACACCGGCATATCTGTTGGTGATGGCGGCAAGATAATCGCCAACAGCCGATGTGCTTAATCCACCACCGGGGATGTACCCAAAATGCCTGCCCGAGCTTAGATTCAATCCCGGGGGTACAACCTGCTCACTGAAAATAGAGAGTACATCGTCTGTATCAGCCCCATCTTCGGTGATGGGGTCATTAAGCAGTTTGTTTACTGATTCTTTTTCGTAGGCTTTATATGCGGGTTCATCAGGCAGCTGATCAATAAAATGGTTGCTGTAGCTGTTGGCCTTTTGCTGAAGTACCTCTCTGTCTTTAAGGCCGGGTTCAAGTTCTCTGCTTCGCTTTTCAAGCTCGATAATTTTTTCTTCCATCTTAACTTCTCAATGTTGCAAACCGGGGTGTGAAAATTCTTTTCAGCTGAATATCGGTAAAATTTTGAGCATCTTTTGGAGTAAATAGAGCTTAATTGATGAACAGAAGCTCTGCAATTATCATTTTTTCGAAAAAAATCATGCTGCGAAAATCAATCTACCTAAAAACTCTATTTCTGATGCTCTGTGCATTTGCGCTATTAATTCTTTCACATCCAACAGAGAGTTCAGCTAAAGATAACAACACAGTTGTAAGTCATAATCAACCGCAGGAGTACAAAATTATTGGCTATGTGGCGGGATGGCGGCAGGGATGGACATCCGCTGACATAGACGCCGGTAAACTAACCCATATTAACTACGCTTTTGCAGATATTGTAGATGGCAGAGTAACCGAACTGAACGAAAACGACACCTATAACTTTCAAGTGCTCGATTCACTTCGGATAGAAAATCCCGCACTTAAGCTATTAATTTCCGTTGGAGGCTGGACCCGATCCACCTACTTTTCTGATGCAGCACTCACGCAGGAGTCTCGCTATATTTTTGCAAAAAGTGCCGTTGATTTTATGCTGAGACACAATCTTGACGGCGTTGACCTGGATTGGGAATACCCGGGGCATCCGGGCGCCGGCAATGTGTACCGCAAAGTGGATAAACAAAACTTCACCCTTATGCTTAAAGAACTTCGCCGCCAGCTCGATGAACAGTCTGCCGCCGATAACCGCACTGATAATCCATATTTGCTAACTATTGCTACCGGTGCCAGCAAAGGATTTCTGGAAAACACCGAAATGCATCTGGCTCATCAGTATCTCGATTTTATAAACGTGATGACCTATGACTATCACACCGGTGGCTCACCCGTAGCAGGCCATCACGCTAATCTCTATCCAAACCAAAGCGTACATTTTACCGGGCCATCGGCTGATCAATCCATACAGTGGCATATCGATGCCGGAATTCCATCCGAAAAGCTTGTACTGGGGGTTGCTTTTTACGGGCGATATTGGACCGGTGTTAGAACCGAAAATAACGGCATCTATCAGTTTGCTCCCGGAAGTGACAGAGGTACCTACCGGTTTGATGAACTGCGCGATAATTACATTAATAAACATGGTTTTAAACGCTATTGGGATGAAGAGGCCAAAGCCCCGTTCTTATGGAATGCTGCAGAGCAAAAGTTGATCTCTTATGATGACGAGGAGTCCATTCGCCACAAAAGCCATTATATAAAAGCAAGGGGATTGGGCGGCGCCATGTTCTGGGAGTACAGCAACAACTTTGGCCTGGAGCTTCTCGATGCACTTTATCATGAATTAATCTTGAATCCTTAAGTTCCTGATTTATCAAACCTAATTTATATGGATTTACTAACAGAACCTGCTGAGTATGTATTTGTTGGAAACGAACTTTGGAGAATAATATCCCTTGTTGCCATAATCGCACTTTCCCTTTTTCTGGGGAAAGTGCTTAAGTTTTTCTTGTCACGCCTGAAGCCAAAGCTCGAGAATCGCGGGCAGAAGTTACTTTCTGTAGCTGCAGAAGCTGCTTCTATGTCGGTAACGTTTCTCTTTTTTGCGTTTGGCCTTCGTATAGGAATTTCGTTCTTACACATTCCCGCCGGGTTTGAAAGTCTCTTATTTACCACATTATCCCTGCTCATTGTTCTTGCTATAGGGCATTTTGCCTATCGCCAGGTAGATGTAATTGATGTATGGCTGAAGGGCTTTGCCAAGGAAGATTCTGCCAATATTGATGTGATGCTCATCCCCATTGTTGGCAAATCGATTCGTGTTGCTGTTGTAATTCTGGTGATTTTACAGGCTGCACAGATAATGAGCGACCAGCCCATAACCAGTATCCTTGCCGGTATTGGTATTGGCGGCCTCGCACTCGGACTTGCCGCCCAGGATACAATTCGCAACTTTTTTGGCTCGCTGATGATATTTGCTGACAAACCATTCAATGTGGGTGAGCTGATAAATCTGGATAATCAGCTTGGGGTAGTGACAGAAGTTGGGGTGCGTACCACAAAAATTCGCACACTCGATAACCATCTGCTTACCGTACCCAACGGCAATCTTGCCAACATGACCATTCATAACATCGGCAAAAGAGCGTTTATCCGCCGTGTGTTTGATATTACCATTACTTACGATACGCCGCCTGCAAAGGTAGATCGTGCCCTCGAAATCGTAAAAGATATCCTGGATAACCACGAAGGTTTAAATCCTGATCTGCCGCCGCGAGTATATTTTGATAACATGAACAGCGATTCGCTGAATATTAAAGTGTTTTACTGGTACCATCCGCCCGATTTCTGGGACTACATGACGTTTACTGAATGGGTAAACCGGGAAATTTTCAGGCGCTTTAATGAAGAAGGGATCGACTTTGCATTCCCAACTCAAACCATACATCTTGCCGGAGATAAAAAACGGCCGCTTGATGTTGGTGTTAAGGATAAAAGAGATTCCTGATTACTGTTTTTTCAGCAAATCAGGCAATTGCCCTCCTGAAAATATTCAGGTTTTTGAATGCATGTATCATCCGCGAGCCGTACCAGCTGAACCATTCACCATTTACCAGCACTACGTTAGAGCCGGGGCAGGCCTCACTCACCTCTTTTATGTGTTTTTCTTTGAATGGATAGGGCTCACTGCTTAGCAGAATAATCTCGGGCTTCTTCAGGGAAAGTTCGTAGAGTGTGGTTTTAGGATAACGCACCTCATCAGCATACACATTTTTAAAATTCCAGTACTCCATAACCGAGTGTATGTAGGTGTCATTGCCAACACTCATCCAGGGGTCCCGCCAGATAAAGTAGGCGGCTGTCATCGGCGGTTCATCGGGCACACCCTTCATTACTGTCTGGATCTGTGAAATCAGATCACCTGCAACTTCCTGTACGCCACAGGTCCACCCAATGTCGTGAATAGCAAAGAGTGCTTCTTCAATGGTGCTTATCTCGGTAAGCATCACCCTGAAATTCTCTTCAAGCTGTTCTATATCGTCTTTTCGGTTCTCCTCCTTGTTGGCGATAATCAAATCCGGGTTACATTCGCGGATAGCCTCTGTTTTGGGATTTTTTGTACCACCTACAATCGGCACTTTTTCAACTGCATCTTTCGGGTGAATACAAAATCGTGTTCTTCCAACCACCCGATGGCCAAGCCCAAGATCAAAGAGAAGTTCTGTAAGTGATGGTACTAATGAGACAATTGTTGATGGAGTCATAGTATTCGATATAACTTTAAAAAAATCATCCTATTGATTATTTAATAATCAGAATATAAAAACATTGAAAGAGATCTGGCCGGGTACTATTTCTGGAATTGATTAAAACATTTCAGGTTTACATTCAGCCATAACCTTTTCAAAAACAGCTGTTGCTTCAGCAATCTGCTCTTCTGTTACAATTAAAGGGGGTATCCAGCGAATAACGTTGCCATATGTACCGCATGTTAACAGAAGAAGGTTTTTTTCAAGACATCCTGCAGCCACTTTTTTTGTTATTTCTCCGTCAGGATTTCCATGGCGATCCGTGAACTCCGTTGCTATCATCAACCCTTTACCCCGAACATCCCCAATCACGGGAAATTTTACCTGTAGCTTATTTAGCTGTTCCATCAGCTGGGCGCCTCTTTCGGCCGCATTTTGCACCAGCTTTTCGTCACGAATTACATCAACCGTCTCAGCCGCTGACCTCGATGCAACGGCACTTCCGCCGCCATAAGTGCCACCGTGAGTGCCGGGCATCCATTTTTCCATGATCTCTGCTGATGAGGCCACCGCAGAAATCGGCAGGCCGCTGCCTAACCCTTTCGCCATTACAATAATATCCGGCTTTATGTTGCTCTGCTCATAACAGAAAAACGTGCCGGTTCTGCCAAATCCACTTTGTACTTCATCCATCACCAAAAGAATTCCATGCTCATCGCACACTTCACGGAGGTGTTTCAAAAATGCAGCAGGTGCGGGCACATATCCGCCCTCACCCAAAATAGGTTCTATGATGATTGCAGCTGTTTCATCAGGGGCAGTTTGTCCGTGCAAGAGCAGATCAAGCTGCTTTTTACAGAACTCTACAGTATCATCTTCATTCCAGCCATATTGGTAGGAGTACGGAAACGGAGCCACAAAAATACCGGCAGGCAACGGTTGAAATTTTTGGCGGTACACCGTTTTAGATGTGGTCATTGCCATAGCAAGATGTGTGCGCCCGTGAAAACTGCCCTGAAAAACAATTACATTACTGCGCCCTGTTGCAGCTTTTGCCAGTTTTACACAAGCCTCTGTAGCTTCTGCACCGCTGTTCGAAAAGAAAAACCGGTTAATATGATCCGGTGTTACTTCGTTTAGCTTGTGCGATAATTTTACCGTTGCATCCGGCACAACGCAATTCATCTGACCAAACAGCAGCTCACCGGCCTGATTCTGAATGGCTTTTACGATTCGGGGGTGACAATGGCCGGTATTTACCACACCAATTCCCGAAGTAAAATCGATATAGCAGTTCCCGTTATCGTCATAAAGATAAATTCCCTCGCCTTTTACAATTTGCGCATCAGAGAGGTGAGTCCAAACCGGAGAGAGAAGCTGTTGCATATAGTGTGTTGTTGATTCTAAAGATTGGTCCAGATTGATTTTTCCTGTGTATAGAGTTCCAGCGCGCTTTTACCCATTTCCCGCCCAATGCCGCTCTCTTTATATCCGCCAAATGGTACTGCCGGATGGAAAAGGTCGTAACCGTTTATCCATACCACACCGGCCTCGATGCGGTGAGCAAACTTGTGCGCCCGTGAGATATCTTTCGTCCAGATGGCTGAGGCAAGTCCGTATCTCGAATTATTTGCATATGCAATTATTTCTTCCTCATCTTCAAATGGCGCTACATTCACAACCGGACCAAAAATCTCTTCCTGCACAATGGTTGCAGAGTGGTTTGATGTAGTAAAAATAGTTGGTTCAACAAAAAAACCGTGAGAAAGAGAACCTTCCTTCCGGTTTCCGCCAAGTAACAGTTCGGCTTCGTTTTTTCCGCTATCGATGTAACCCACTACCCGAACTACCTGCTCCTCACTCACCAGCGGACCAAGATCAGGATTGGCAAGGCCGCTTTCCATACTAAGCGCCGAGGTTCGTTTTACAAGCTCATCAACCACTTCGTTGAATTTACTTTTATGAACATAAACGCGCGAGCCGAGCGTACACTCTTGTCCGCTATTATAGAAACTTGCCCATAACAGCGACTGATGTACACGGTTGATGTCTGCATCATCAAAAATAATATTGGGTGACTTTCCTCCAAGCTCCAGGCTTACTTTCTTAAGGTTCGATTTAGCAGAAGCCTCCAAAACTTTTTTCCCAACTTCTGTTGAACCGGTAAACCCTATTTTGTTAATCCCCATATGATGGGAAAGGAGCGATCCTGTTTTTCCATTCCCTGTTAATACCTGAACCATCCCTTTTGGGAAGCCTGCTTCTTTGATCAGATCTGCAAGGTAAAGAGCTGTTATGGAGGTCTGCTCTGCAGGTTTAAGGATACAGCAATTCCCACAGGCAAGTGCAGGTGCAAGCTTCCAGATTGCCATAACCAGCGGGAAGTTCCAGGGTACAATCAGCCCAACAACACCCAGTGCTTCGCGTCTTGTGTACACCATAATATTGGGTGAGTTTACGGGAATACTGCTGCCCTCAATTTTATCTGCCCAGCCGGCATAATAACGAAGGTGGGCTGCTGCCGCCTTTACATCAGCAACGGCGCGGCTTATGGGTTTGCCATTATCAAGGCATTCCAGCTGCGAGAGTGGCTCAATATGTTGCTCAATCAGCTCTGCCAGTTTGTGGATAAGTGCGGCTCGTTTTGCAGGATTCATATCTCGCACTTTATTATCGAACGCAACCCTTGCTGCTTCAACGGTGCGGTTAACATCCGGCTCGTTTGCTGCTGCTATGCTAAAAATTTCTTCACCGTTTGCAGGGTTGAAGGAAGGAATTGTAGCTGATGAAGAAGCATCAAGCCACTCGTTGTTGATAAAAAGTTTTGGCGAACGATTGAGAAATTCAATGGTGGTTTTGGAGAGGGTTTTCATAACTTTCTTCTGTTTACTTTATCATTGATTTTACCGCTTCATAAAGCACAGATAGGCCGGCTTCAATATCTTCGGGAGATGCATATTCCGCCTCGTTATGGCTGATACCATTTCTGCATGGAATAAAAATCATACCGGCAGGAGCGATTCTGCTGACGTACACCGAATCGTGACCGGCACCACTAACCATCTTTCTGTATGGAATTTCCAATTTTATTGCAGCGTTCTCAATTGCATTAATGCAATCCTTATGAAATGGAACGTGTGGAGAATGCCAGATGGGTTCCAGATTTACATCCTTATATTTGTGTGTACAACTGTGAATTATTTCATCATGCATCAGCTCAAGCACTGCTTCATTGGGATGGCGAATATCTAAGGAAAACGTAACCCTTCCGGGCACTGTATTTATACTTTGCGGTTCTGTTTTGATGGTGCCTATTGTTAGCTTTGCTTCAGGTTGATAATCATCAGCCATGTTGAAAAAATCAGAGATCAAGGCATTCATTGTCCGAACGGGATCTGAACGCAGATTCATAGGTGCCGTTCCGGCGTGGTCTTCCCTGCCCGTTACCGATATTTTATACCAGCGGATACCCTGCACACCGGTCACAACCCCAATCTGCTTTTTTTCAGCTTCAAGAACCGGCCCTTGTTCTATGTGAAGTTCAAAACTTGCCTTGATATTCTTTTCTATGCCGCCCTTTCCCAAATATCCAATTCTGCTGAGCGCATCTTTGAGGTTTACCCCTTCTGAATCGTTCTGTTTGTAAGCATGAGTCAAACTAAATTCGCCGGCAAAAACCCCCGAGCCTATCATTGCAGGAGAGAACCGGGCGCCTTCCTCATTGGTCCAGTTTGCTATGATAATGGGGTTTTTATGCGATATTCCCTCATCCTTTAACCGGGAAAGAACTTCAAGTCCTGCAAGTACTCCAAGAGCCCCATCATATTTACCGCCCGTAGGCTGGCTGTCGAGATGGCTGCCAATCAGAACCGCCGGGGCTTGGTTGTCGCTGCCTTGTTTCACTGCAAACTGGTTGCCAATCTGATCAACTTCAACCCTGCAACCAAGGCCTCTTGCCCAGTCTGAAAAGAGACCACGCGCCATTTTATCTTCATCACTAAGAGTGAGACGGCAAACCCCGCCAGCCCGGGTTGCACCAATTTCCGCCATCCTGAAAAGGCGGTCCAGAAAATTATCCATTCTGTGCGTGTTCATCCTCTATGGTGTCCGTCATTGTAAATCCGTTTGGGTTTGAGGAATCAGGAACCGAACCTAATGATGTAACCTTGTGTGAAGCCCATTTTAAAATTTCCAGATACATGGTAGTGCTTGTTTCGTAAACACCCTCAATGGTATGGATACGGCTGTGCATAAGCTTCAGAAGATCACTGTTGTTCTGGCAGGTTACATTAATTTCAAGATCGTACATACCGGTTGTCAGGGCTACAAAACTCACTTCATCTATTGTAACCAGCTTTTCGGCAACAGAACGAATTAACTCTGTTGGGCGAATTTTCATCACAATACGTGCATAGGAATTCATTCCGCTTTTTACGGGATCTGTCCACCCTATAATATGCAATACACCCTCGTCAACAAGGCGTTTGTATCTGTTTCGAACCATTCCAACTGAAACATTTAGCTCCTGGGCAAGGTCAGTAAATGATTTTCTCCCGTTATTACTCAGAGTGTTCAGTAAATATATATCTGTTTTATCTAACTCTACCTGAGCGGCCATAATATTTATTATTTTTAAAATTGTAAGGTAATTATATAAATTTTATAATTGGCAAGCTATATAAATAAAAATTTTGCAAAAATTGAGACCTGACACACGAACTCCCTGGGAAAAAGACCGCGATCATGTTATCCATCCCTATGCGAACTTTTTGAATTTTAAGCAGGAAGGTTCAACTATTTTTACAAAGGCGGCCAGACACGTTATTGAAGACATCGACGGAAATCAATACCTCGACGGTATGGCCGGCCTCTGGTGTGTAAATATTGGCCACGGAAACGAAGAACTTGCAGATGCCATTGGCGAACAGGCAAAAAAACTGGCCTACTTTAATACCTTTGAGAATGCATCATCCGTGCCTGCTGCTGAACTTGCAGCAAAGCTTGCAGAACTTGCCCCCGGTACTCTCAATCACACGTTCTTTGGAACTGGAGGTTCTGTGGCCAACGATACGGCAATCCGGCTGGCTCATTACTATTTCAACCTCAAGGGAATGCCATCCAAGAAGAAAATTCTCAGCAGGGATCTGGGGTATCATGGCAGCACCTATCTGGCCCACACCCTTACCGGTATAAAAATAACACACCACGGTTTTGACCTCGCACCGGGGCTTGTGCACTATCTAACCGCGCCATATCACTACCGAAACGGAGCCGGAATGGATGAAGAGGAATTTTCTGACTTTTTAATAGAGGAGATGGAACAGAAGATTCTCGAGATCGGGCCCGAACAGTTAGCTCTATTTATTGCAGAGCCGGTACTGGGCGCAGGAGGTGTAATAGTGCCACCAAAAGGGTATCACCGGCGCAGCTGGGAGCTTTGCAGAAAGTACGATATCCTCTATCTGTCGGATGAAGTTGTAACCGCATTCGGCCGTCTTGGGCATATGATTACATCGAAGGATATGTTCGATATTGAGCCCGATATTCTGGTCCTTGCCAAGGGCATCTCTTCTGGTTATGTGCCGCTTGGCGCTACTATGGTTTCTGATGAGATTCATGAAGTAATCAGCACTCCTAAAAAAGAGAATCCCAGCCTTACGCATGGGTTTACCTATTCCGGCCACCCGCTTGCCTGTGCAGCCGGCCTAAAAAACATTGAAATACTGGAAAGAGAACGTTTTTGTGAACATGTGAAAACCTGGGGCCCTTATTTTGAAGAACAGCTAAAAACCCTTTCAGATTATGAAATTGTTGGCGATGTGCGCGGAAGCCATTTTATGATGTGCCTTGAACTGGTAAAAGACAAAACCACAAAGGCTATGTTCGATTTTGATCTGAATATATCCAAACGCGTGTACCAGCACTGCAAAAAGCGCGGACTGATGATGAGGCCCATTACACCGCTTTGCGTTTTTTCACCACCCTTAACCTTTGATAAAGAGGCGATTGACCAAACCGTTGCAATCGTTCGGGAAAGCCTCGAAGCAACCATTAGCGAGTTGAAACATGAAAACCTACTTTCTGCAGTTTAAGCTATCAACCGTAACCTCACTGTTGATACTCTGTGCACTCCTGTTTATTCAGGGGTGTGCAGATCAACATCTTCCCGGTGTGGAAATTACCGTTCAACGTCAACCTGCCGAATTTGAAGAGCTTGAGGCTCTTTGGATAAACTGGCCGCCTGTAGATCATAAGCAGGGTATGTCGAACGAACAGGTGATGCTTCAGGTAATTGAGGCTGTTACCGAATCCGGCCTTGAAGTTCGTATTGCCGCATTTGATGATGAACTAAAGCAGCGTGCCCGCGGCCTTGTGGAAAATCAAATTACATCTTACAACCTCGTGAGCTTCCACATTGTACCCTTTTATGAGTGGTGGGTACGTGATACCGGGCCTGCATTTGTTAAGATTGATACTGGTGAAATGGCCGTAGTAAACTTCCGCTTCGATGCATGGGGTTATCTTACGCCCGATGATGAAGATGCGCAGATTGATGCAGCTTTTGCCCGTAATCTCGGGATGCACCTAAACATGCCGGTTATTGAGTCGGAACTGATCAGTGAGGGGGGCAACCGGGAAGTGAACGGCAAAGGCACACTGATGCTCACAGCCGCCGTTGAGGAAGGCCGCAATCCCGGCTGGAGCCGTGAGGAGATGGAAGGGGAATTTGAACGCATTCTTGGCGTATCGAATGTAATCTGGCTTGAAGAGGGCATCATAGATGATCAGCACACGTTTCTCGGCCCGCTTATGACCCACAAGGGTGTTGAGGCGTACACAGTGTTGACCACAAATGGCCATATTGATGAGTTTGCCCGCTTTGTTGATGAGCGAACCATACTTTTGGGATACATCCCCGAAGAAGAACTTGAAGGAGACCCGATTGCACAGGAAAATCATCAGCGAATGGAAAGAAACTATGAGATCTTGAGAAACTCAACCGATCAGGATGGCAACCCATTTGAAATCATCAGAATGCCGCTTACCCGATCAATTGTACATACAATGCAACCCGGCGATTACGTCTATGATATTATCAGCACGCTCGATTATACCGATGGACATGAGTTTCCGGCCGGTGAAGAAGTTTATGTGATTGCCGCCGCAAGCTATCTCAATTTTGTTATAACACCCTCGGTAATCATGGGCCAGAAGTATTGGGAAGAAGGAATGGATCCGATCATCAGAGAAAGGGATGAAGAGGCAAAACAAATATTGGAGCGGGTTTTCCCGGACAGAAGTGTAGTAATGATAAATGCCGTTCCGGTAAATCTTGGCGGCGGCGGATTGCATTGTGTAACACTGCATCAGCCCGTTTCCGGAGAAGTTGGCTATCCCTATGAGGCAGAAATGTAATCCAACATCAACTAAATACTCGTTTATTTCATGTATAGTAAGATGCAACTTTTCGCTCTGCTTTTTTCTCTCAGTTTCATATTGGCATGCGATAAAAATTCAGAACCGGCTCAAGAAATCGATCTAACGCCTGATGGATCAGTATTATCCACCGATGAACAGCTTCTGGGTGTTGTGGACGATTATGGGCTAATGGGGCTCTCCGTTGTGCTATTTGCCAATCATGATATTGCGTACGAAGGCACTATTGGCTACGCCGTGTATGAAGCAGAAAGAGAGCTAACCCGTAACTCTGTTTTCCGAATTGCTTCCATCACTAAAACAGTATCATCCATTGCGCTGATGCAGCTTGTGGAACAGGGCCTCGCAGATATTGATGATGATATTAGCAACTACCTTGGGTGGGAGTTGCGCAACCCAAACAGGCCCGGCGAAGTCATAACCCTGCGGCACCTGCTTGGACATACATCAGGCATCCGTGACGGTGAAGGATACGGCACATTTATTGGCGATATGTTTGGCAATGACATTCATATCAAAGAGCTTTTCAAACCTGGAGGCGACCATTTCACTGACGATATGTTTGCTGAACATGCCCCGGGCGAGTTTTTTTCATACAGCAATGCTTCTTGGTCGCTGGTGGCTACCGTGGTAGAGTTGATTACCGGGCAGAGATTTGATCACTACTCGAACCGGCACATTTTTGAACCGCTTGGAATGAATGCCTCCTTCAATGTTACCGACTTTGATCCTCATGAATTTGCCACCCTTTATCGTATGCAGGATGGAATATGGACACCTCAGGTTGATTTTTATGAAGATTCACCCCCTCAGGAGAGGGCTCCCGACAACTATGTTCCCGGCACAAATGGCCTGCTGTATGGGCCACAGGGAAATTTGCGTATCGATACAAAGTCACTCTCAATACTTGCGCTAACACTGATGCATGGCGGAGAGTGGCAGGGAGTCAGAATTCTTGAGGAAACTACATTGAACAGTATGGTTGAACCACACTGGGAGTACGACGGTTCTAACGGAGACACCTGGGATGATTTCTGGATGTCGTACGGGCTTGGTATTCATCATATAACCAACAGGGAAGGGAAAGATGTCATTTTCCCCGATCGTACTTTTTTAGGACATGCCGGTATAGCGTATGGTTTGTTGAGCGATATGTATGTAGATCCCGAAACAGGCTCGGGAGTTATCTTCATCACAAACGGCAGTAAACGCCCTTTTGAGTATGCCAAAACAAGCTCCTTCTATGCCATGGAAACCGCAGTATTTGACATTCTCTATCCACTTCTTCTCGAAAAAGAAGCTGCCAATTGATGGAGCACTATGGCATCATATCCCTGGTTCCTGCACTGGTAGTAATTCTCTATGCACTAAAAACGCATAAAACATTTGAAGCCCTTTTGGTCGGCTCTCTGGCCGGTTTTGTAATATTGCATCAGTTTGAGTTTGTGAGTGCATTTGCTGACAGCCTCTACCGCCAGATGACATACGAAACCATCGGTTGGATTGTACTTGTGTGCGGACTATTCGGGTCTCTCATCCAGATTCTTGTACATACAGGTGGTGCACGGGCTTTTGCCGAATTTCTGCTTAAGTACGTTAACAGTGCCCGAAGCGCTCTTCTTGCTACCTGGTTTATGGGGCTGCTTATTTTTATTGATGATTACCTGAATGCACTTACGGTTGGCAATTCCATGCAAAAGGTTACCGATACGTTTAAGATATCGCGGGAAAAGCTGGCTTACGTTGTTGATTCTACCGCTGCTCCGATCTGCGTGCTGGTGCCTTTATCAACCTGGGCAATTTACATTTCAGGGCTTCTCGAAGTTACGGAAGTGGTACCCACCGGTCAGGGACTTGCAGGATACCTCAATGTAATCCCATTCCTGATATATGCATGGGTTGCCATTATCATTGTACCGCTTGTTGCACTAAAATGGATTCCTGCGCTTGGCCCGATGAAGCGGGCTGATCAGCGGGCAGAGGAAACCGGCAAACTGGCTCCGCCAAAATCCAGGAACATTGGAATGGAGATAGAAGAGGCTGGTGATTCCAAGCCTATGATGGCCGACTTCCTTTTGCCGATCATTGTGCTGGTTGCCGCAACCATCTACTTCGACGTAGATGCACTTAAAGGCATCGTCTACAGCTTACTATTCTCTGTAATATGGTTTTCATTGATTCGCAGAAATCTTGGGTTCTTCAAACTTGTGGGGCAATCATTCCGGGGATTCAAAGAGATGGTTTATACACTGGCGATTATAGTTATGTCTTTTGTGCTTAAAGATGTGAACGACGGGCTTGGCCTTACTGAGTATGTGATAGAAGTGGTTTCGCCGGTGCTGAGCCAGGCATGGCTTCCGGCTGTAGCGTTTATCTCCCTATCGGTGATTACTTTCGCTACAGGATCTTTCTGGGGAGTATATGCCATAACCCTGCCAATCATTGTACCGTTAGCAGAAGCGATGGGTGTGAATATATGGCTGGCAGTTGGTGCGGTTATTTCAGCCGGGGCCTTTGGCTCGCACTCCTGTTTTTATGGTGATTCAACCGTGCTATCCTCCGCTGCAACCGGATGCAACAATATGGCCCACGCATTAACACAGCTGCCTTACGCCTTACTTGCAGCAGGTATCAGTTTTGGTGTTTATGTGGCACTTGGGTATTGGATGCACTAATCAGTTGCCGTAGCCTGCCACGCTACGGCGCGCCACTTTTCATTTCTGTAAATGAAAGTACCCGTGTTATAAAAGTTGAGAATATCAACTCCTCCGGTTTCCAGTGGCACTTCTGCAACTAAACGAAAGGCAACAATGGCCGCATTACCATAGATAGAAATCTGAATATCTTCGGCATAATAATGGGGATTGTTTGTTTCGTGATGATGAGAATCTTCTGGCGACAGGCCGGCCATGATTTCAGCTTTTCCAAATCGCTCACCTGAAGCACTGGTGTAGATCAGATCTTCGGCCCAAAAGCGGTTGTGAATTTCAAAACTGTTTACGGATGCTCCTGCCAAAAAATCGTTCAAAAGAATTTCCAATGCTTCTTTGTGGCTATTCTTAGTCTGTTGCGCATCCATCATGCTCACATTCGTCAAAAGTAATATTATCGCAATAAGAAAAGTTTTGATCATAATTTTTGTATATGCAAATAATGTTTTTTAGGCCAGTATGTTTTCGTTGCCTGAATCGGCCACGAACACGCAAGCAGATTTGGTATACTCTACATACGATCGGAATTCATCCAGGTTGGGATCCTCCGGAAGGCCGAAAAAGTCTACATCAGCCTGGGGGGCACTTTTTAAAGCTTCTTCAAAGGTGCCAATTTCAACATGTGGGGTTGCGTCAGTTAATCTGGCAACACTCAACAAATTTTCAAGGTACGCGTAGGCATTGTCAACTTCTTCTTCGTTTACCACAGTTATCACCCGGAGATCTGCATTCCAATTCAATTTTAACTTATACGCTGAAAGAAGGGCCAAATCAACGTTACCAAGATCCATGCTAATATCCCAATGCGGGCTTTTCTCGCGAATCCACACATTTATGGATGCACTACGCCCAAGGTTGGCAACCGTATCTTCCACATAAAGCTGAATACCCATTTTATTGCCTCTCGCTTTGTTGATAATAAAGTGAATCTCTTCATCGAACGATCTGTGAGTAGGCAATCTTAAAAAAAGTATATTTGGCCTGAAGAAGGTACCTTGTAATGTTTGAAGAGAATTAAGCACTGTTTTGGCATAACTATCTGAATCAACTATCGACCAGCGAGTATAAATTTTTTCAATTAGGAAAGATGCTGACAGATTAATGAGAGATTCCTGCAGTTGATCTTTATTGGTTTCTGAGGCAATACCTACCAGTTTTACAGAACCTCTCGGAAATACAAGACTACGAATCAAGTTAAAGCTGCCACGCAGTTCACGGGCACTGCTAACGGGTACAAGCAGATTTGCTTTCCATGCACGCTCATTATTTTCAGGAAGCAGAGAAACTCTTTTTGCCGCCCACTCTGCCAGTGAAACAAACAGGCCGCTGCGCATGTCACCATACGGCACCTGAAGTTTTCGGTTGGTCAGATAGAGATATGCTGCAAATACCAGGCCTATAGAAATCAACCCAAGTGTAGCGTTAATGATAAACATGGTAAAGAGACAACCAAGCGTGCCGATTGCGGGCACAAACTTCGGAACTTTAAATGTTGGCCGAAAGCTAATCATATCCATCCGCTGCTCAATGAATACCACCAGGTTGATCATTAGGTAGGTTATCAGAAAGAACATAGTAATGAGTGGGGCAACAGTATTGAGGTCGCGAAGCATCAGGGTTGCCAAAACAATAACTCCGGTTAGCAATATGGCATTTCTCGGCTCACCGTTCTTTGCCAGTTGAGAGAAAAAGTTACCTCCCGGAAAAATTTTATGATTACCGAGTGCCTGTAAAATTCTTGGAGCCCCCACAATAGATGCCAGTGCTGATGAAAATGTAGCACCAAGAAGCCCGCCTAAAACAGCAGGTGCCCAAAGCGCTTTATCTATCATCACGTTGTAATTGTTTAGAAGCTCATCAGGGGTTGCTACCCTTACCAGCCAGTAAGAAGCGGCTATATATATTACAAGGCTGATTAAAACTGCCGACATCGTGCCAATTGGAATACTTCGGCGCGGATTTTTTAGCTCGCCAGACATATTCGCCCCCGCCATTATTCCTGTAGCCGCAGGAAAGAATACAGCAAAAATCACCCAAAAACTCACACCCGGGAAATCGTCTTCGGGTGCTCCGGGAAACTCTCCAAACCAATGTATATCATTTTCCAGTTCACCTGAAAACAGACCGCCCGCAACTGAAATTAGTGCTATAATTATCACAGCGAGAATCAAATACTGAATTCTGAAAGCCAGTTTTGCACTTATAAATGCTACAATAAAGAGAATGGTAAATACACCAAGATCCACAAGAAGGGCAGAGTGTTCGGGGAAGATGTAAATCCAGCCCTCTCTGAAGCCAAAAATATAAAGTGTGATAGCAAATGTTTGAGCCAGATAGAGCGGAATACCGACACTGCCTCCAACTTCAAGGCCGAGTGACTGGGAGATGATAGAATAAGCCCCGCCTGCCCTAATCCTTATGTTTGTAGTAATACAAGACATGGATAAGGCTGTAAAAGAAACGATAACAAATGCCAGCAAAATAATACCAATACCACCAAGTAAACCGGCATTACCGATTACCCATCCCTGCCTCAGAAAAAGAATAACCCCAAGAATTGTAAGCAGTGTGGGAACAAACACACCGGCAAAGGTGCCATATTTTTTTCTGCCGCCTTGCGCGAGGTTTTCTATCTCTTTATTTGATGGTGTGCCAACACGTATCTCACTTTCCATAAAAAATGATCCTGAAGATATTCTAAACTCTTATATATCTTTAATTTTACTGATTAAAACAACAGGAAAGCCCCAAATTTCACCAGTTACTCTTGAAGAGTACTTCGGTGAAAAGCCCAAAACATAAAAAAGCCCTTTGATATCACTACCAAAGGGCTCTGTAAAGTCAATCCGTTTTATTGTTAATTTGTTGATGCACCATGTATGGTGTTTCCAAAGAAGAGCGCATTTGCAAACAGTTTGTTTTTGCCATACCAGAAAGCTCTGAAGTTCGGATTGTCCACAAAACTGATGATGCGCCCGCTGCCATAACCGCTAACAAATGCAGAAGGAGTATCTGCTACCATTTCGAGATTTTCTGCAGAAATGTAGCCACTTGCAAGGGGATCGCCTGTGATGTAAAGCGGATTTGAAAATGGGTTTTCGGGTTTCTCCAGAAAATTTGTGCTGTTTCTGAAAATGTGAATGTCACTCCGCCGATATCCATAGCCCAGCGGATGGGTAATATCGATCATTCCATTAAAAATGGAGCCCCCCAATACCTGTGCTCCGCGTGTAGCCTGCATATCAATGTAGGGGATGTGTTGCGGCTGATCAGCATCAGGCCTCGATTTTGTCTCGATGGATATCATATCCTGATTCCTTGCCCAATTTACCGCACTGCGCTGAACAATCAGCACACCACCACTTCGAACCCATTGCTTTAAATTATTCACAACACTTTCGGATAGATCATTGTAATTCCCTTGCGTCATAATAATACGATTGTATCTGTCCAGGCTCACATTACCAAGACGATGCTTATCAATGATTGTAAGCGGAATTCGATAGCGCTGATCAAGCTGATGCCAGATTTCTCCAACCTCAAGATTGCTTACTCCGGGGCCGGCCAGTATGGCTACGCTCGGCTTTTCAAGATTGTTCATGCTTGGGCTTCCCAAGTCAATCCCGTCGGTGGCCAATCCGCGATAGACATTATAGACAGATACACCATCTTCTTTTGCCGCTGTTTTTAGTGTCTCGTAAATCACCTCTTCATCAACATCCTGAATGCCCAAAGAGACAAGAATTGAGCCGTAACTAAATTCTTTGGGGCCCTCAGCCGTTAAAACAGTAGTTGGCCGCGATGCAACTTTGGTACGAACTCCAAGCTTTTGAAGGCGGTAGAGCGTTCTTGGTGCATAATATTCATCCCAGGCAAACAGATAAGCATAGCTGCTTTGGCCGCCAACCACTTCGCCCTCCGGTAGCTGCGGGTTTGTGATACGATCTCCCAGCATATTTTGATTAAATTGCCTTGATGTTAACTCTGCATACGGAAGGTTGAACGCCAAGGGCAGGGTCCAGGTAGAAATATCATAGAAAAGGCTGTCTGGGAATTCGGTGCGGGTTTCAAACATTGCTTCGATAAATTTATACTCCGTCTGCTCCATCGGGATAACCAAAGCACGGCCCTCTTTGAACTGTTTTCCGTCCACTTCAAGATCGCGGGCAAGTTCGTACATTTCTACATTATGATGGCTCAGCAAATCAGCAAGATGGAAATTTCGACCATTATCATGGTAGTCTCCAACAACGATGGCCCTTGTCTGTGCAGCGGCAGCCTCATCCCGCATATCACGGTAAAAGCTTCTGCGGTACTCGTGAAGATCTGTTCGCAGGGCCACAGATGCATCAACCGTAGAGAGTGAAGTTAAAAACTGATTGCGAATAGTTACCGGAAATTCGAGCACTCCATGCACACTCTCCTGTGCGTGCCCCCGCGAACTTGCCTGTTCAAAAAGAATACCAATGGTACCAAAAATATCGGGATAGGTAGACCCTTTTCCGTAATAAAAATCATCAAACACCTCTTTGGTGTAGTAAAGCGCCTGCACATCGTCGAGAACATCCGCATGAAATTCTGCAATGGCAGCGGTTAAATCCTGGTTGATTTGCGGCGTAAGCGGATGCGTTCTATCGGGAATGCCAGGCTGGAAAAAATAGGTGGCATTCGTGCCCATTTCGTGGTGATCGGTAAGTACATTTGGCCGCCACTTGTGGAACATATTGATTCGGCCCCGGCTTTCGGGATGAACAACAGGCATCCAGTCGCGGTTCAGGTCGAACCAGTAGTGGTTGGTACGCCCGTTAGGCCAAACCTCATTGAACTCTCTCGATGCCGGATCGGTAACCGTTGTTGCGCTTTTATGCATATTCACCCAGGTTGCAAACCGGTTTAATCCGTCCGGATTTAGTGACGGATCAATCAAGATAACTGCATTTTCCAGGATGGCGTCAATCTTTTCTCCCTCTGCTGCAGCGTAGTAATAAGCCGATAGCATGGATGCATTTGAACCGCTCGGCTCATTCCCATGAACACTGTACCCGAGATTTACAATCACAGGCATTGAATTGAGATCGAGATTTGGTGAGCGATCGGGATCGGTAAGGGCATGGTGATTCTCCATGATCTGATCCAGGTTCGCATGATTCTCCGGTGTGGTTATGGCAAGCAGCAGCAGTGGACGATTTTCATAACTTCTTGCATACTCCCGGATAGTGGCTCTATCCGATGCCTCCGCAACAGCATACATGTACTGTACAAGCTTGTCGTGCGTAATATGCCACTCACCAACTTCATGACCAATAATTTCTGCCGGGGTTGGGATTGCTTCATCATAGGTTACATCGCCCGGTAGATATTCATGGAGATTCTGCGCGATGGATGAGATTGAAATTATGAGTGAAAGTAGAAGAATGGAGAAAATACGTTTCATAGAAAACAGGTTTGTGATGTTTTAACTGAGAGATGCCATAGTAGTGATTTCAATCAAAACAGACCAATTCAATTACTTAGTAAAATGACGGGTTTGCATTTTTTAACCAAACGTACTTTCGGGAAAACATGAACTAAATACTGTTCTGAGGCTGCCTTAATGCCAGCAACAAAGTGCTATGCACTATGTAATGAAAAGTAATCTGAATATGCTGGCTCCTAATGGTCGCAGTCCTGCATATTATATGGATAAAGGGAAGGAATTGATTGTAAAGAGAGAGCACGAATTCTATTCAAAAGCTGGATTCATTAATTGAATTCAATTTTTTCCTGTCTTCCGCATCGGGACACCTATTCAGGAATGTCTTTTTTTGATTGAATAGTCCATTTACACGTATGGAGATGTGCTATAGCAACCC
>REDS01000025.1 GCA_007693395.1 Balneolaceae bacterium
ATTACTTTTTCTCTGTTTGATACCACCCGCGACTGAGATGCACTTACGGATGTAAAGAATACTGATGTAGTTTGATTGATCTCTTTGCCTGATGCCCTGGCTGTGAATGTTACCGTACCTTCGCTTGAACTGCTCACATCAAACCTCGCCTCTCCACTTGAATTGGTTGTTCGGTTTACAGCATTTATAGATGTTGACGCGGAGCTGGCACTTAAATTAACGTTTATGCCCTCCTTTAAGCGATCTCCGTTTTCATCGCGAATGGTTACAGTAACCCTGCTGGTGTTTGAACCATCAGCAATAACTTTACTTCTGTTTACAGATAGTGTAGAACGATTGGGGTCTGCAATCTGAACACGATATTGATACACCATGTCATCCGTGGCATCACTGATATAAAATCCATCGAAATTGGTATTGAAAGACATCCCCCTCGGATTATTCATTTGAGAACCAACTCTGTAGGCGCCAATGTACCTTGCACTTCTCAGGTCAAATGCGTTGGATACAAAAAATTCCAAAACCTCACGGCGGCCGGTATCCAGAATGTACATTCTCTCTCCCGTACTATTTAGTTGAACACCTCTCGCTTCAAGCTGTATATCACTAATATCAAGTACATGATCAAGGGTTGCAGTTGAAATATCCCAGGCAGTAGATAAATTATATTGAAATACCCCGCCAACCACACGATCATCAACATACATACGCCTGCCATTTGGCCTGAAATCTACTCCGTGTGCGCGAACTAAACTAATCGATTCACCCTTTAGATCACGATAGCCGGTTTGCGTAGCCGAAGTAATATTCCAGGAAGATGATAGTGAATATTCCCATATTTCTGATCGGTTCATTACCCACATTTTGTTGCCATCATCTCGGATATAGATACCGTGGGGAGCTGAAACTTCGGTACCTGAGCTACCCATTTCTGCAGAAATGTCTAATTCCCTCACATAACTCCTGGTAGATATGTCCCAGTTCGTTGATAGATGATATTCAGCTATTGTTCTTGAAGCTCTGCCCACAACATACATCCGGCTGCCATCCGGCCTGAAAGCCGTATCTCTTGTACCGGATGTTGCTACAGATCTTCTTGCATTTGTATAGATAGAACTTACAATGAGCGGCTCTTGATGCCATGAAAATGCGAGTGGAAATTCGTCCTCTTCCGTTTTTGAGAGAAAGCCCAGTTCAATCAGGTTTTCTCTAACCTCCCGGGCACGTTCTCTCTCCTGTTCCGTAACGATATCCTGCCCGTAAACTGTTGCTGTACCTGCAAAGAGGTTACAAAAAAATAGTAAAAGTAAAAAAATTACGGGCTTTTGCATTCTGATTTTATAACAACATAAATCATTTAAAAAATAGCCTTTAATATAAAAAGCCTATGAATAGAAAAAACCATACCAAAATTTGTAAAAATTGCTTTTAAATAATGAACTAAGTTAACTTTTGGGGCAAGATTTTTATTTTTTTCTTCTGCCTATTTATCTGAAAGAAACGAATCAATTGTGATACTAAGTCCATCTTCAGACCTTACAGGCAGGGGCTCACCAATAGCATTTTTTATCTTCTCATTTGACACAATAAAGTCGTTTGTAAGCTTTTGTAATCTGTAGTCATTCAACGGAAAGGGCAGCACATTTCCTATTTTTGAAAGCCATCTTAAATAATTGATATTGATATGTAAGAGTTTTGCTTTTCGATTGGTCTTATTTGCTATTAAGTGTACAAGGTTATGAGTACTTGTCGGTTCGTCATCCGAAACATTGTACAGCCCTGAATCAATATCTTTTTCGATAATCTTTTTAATAATGAAGCATAAATTTTCTATTGAAACAAAAGATCGTTTGTTATCAACAGCGCCAACCGGATACGGCAAGCCGCGGCTTACCAAGCCGTATAAAAGATTCAGGTTACCCTGATTGCCCGGTCCATGTATCATCGAAGGCCTGAGTATATAGTATTTTTTATCGGGCGGACAATTCTCTTCAATATATTTTTCTGCCAAATATTTTGATTTACCATACTCTGTGTAGGGCCTTGGCTCAAATGATTCATCAATCACTCGCTGTGGATTCTCCGCTACCACATGTATAGTACTTATAAAAATGAATTTCTTTGAATCCTTATCTGCAACAAATCTGTCGAATATGTTTTTTGTCTGTTCAAAATTAATTTTAAAAAAATCACCATCATCACCTTTTTTTGATGTGCTTATCACTTTACCCGCAAGATGTACATATGCATCAAAATTATAGGTTCCATCATAAATTTCATTGTATGAACAGATATTGGATAATTCGTCCTGCAACTCTGTAAGTGCCAATTTATTCCTTGATGCACCTGTTAAATCAAATTCGGAGTGATCAATTAAATACTCTTTCAGATTTCGTCCAACAAAACCCCTTACTCCTGTGATAACTACATTTTGTTTCATTAAAAGCTCTTTTTACTTCTTATATCAGAGGCTATCCAATCAAACATTCGCTTAATTTTAGCTGTAGCTTCAGAGTTATACCTGCTGATTGCATCATTTTCATTCTCACAGAACGTGAGATAATCCGAAGGTATATTACGCATAAATTTCTCTATTTCATTTTCCTGAATAAGTCTTTTGTCTGATTGAAACACATCATTTAGCATTCCCGATATTTTGGGTGTATTAGACTCTATCGCAACAAATGGTGTGCCGGTCTTTATGCAAAGTGTTACAGTATGAAAACGGCCTGTTAATACAAAGCTTTTGGATTTAATTTTCCTTACAAAATAATCGTGATCTACAAGTTGTCTGTAACCAGACGAGTAAAGTTCTCTATTATTTTCTCTTATTTTATCTATTGAATTGAAAATTTTGGCAGGAATTGAAAATATCTTCCCCAGTATGTTCATATTCCTTTTTTTAGCACGCTTCTCAACTTTGACAAAAAATCTCTTTAAGGAATTTTCTTTATTCACTTTCATGCTCTCAAAATCCCATCCGTATGTAGCACTTAACTCTGCAAGCGAACTTCTTAACGTGTTAAAAGTACTATCTGTTATTAAGTAGGGTATATCGTTGTCGGTAACTTTTTCATCATTCACACTTGTAGCAAATGTAAGATCAGGCACAATCACAGATTCTATGCCTGCACTTTTTAATGTTTCATAGCTGGTTGACTCTCTTACAAAAATTTTTTCATAGCGTTTTAGCTTTTCGTAGAGTGCATCTGAATTCTCATAAATGCTACTATTTATTAAATAAGCAGGTATTTTTAATTCCGATTTAGCAAAATTGGCAATTTCTGCAAGATAGTTTGGTTTTTCCTTCTTTCTGTTATGATGAATGGATCCCTCCCCATTAACAATAATCGCATCATAATTACATCTGCTTTTAATGAGCTTTTTCTTATCCCTCCAGTCTACTCCTACAGGCCAAAAGAAAACCGGGTTCAGGTTATGTTTTTTTAGCTCATTTACAAGATTCAACATCACAAGAGAACACCCATAATGCCTGGTTGTATTTGTATTAGTATCATTGAAAATTGCTACGTTAATCTGTGTACTCTTCACTGAAAAATAATTTGTAAGTTTACTCTCATTAAAATTTTAACCGCTTTTAACCACAACTAATTACACAATTCATATAGTCATGATAAAGACTGCATTTATTGTTAAAGACCACAAAACCTATATGAACGCAGAAGAAGCCTGGTTTAGGTTTAAAAAGGAGAAAAATGGTTCTCTTCTATTTATTCTAATTCCCCTTGGCGATCCTGCAAACGTGGTCGACACCTTGAAAGAATCTATAAATGATGAATTTTGGAGTAATGTAATATGGTTTAAATCTTTTAGTAACTACGATTCAAAAACCCTTAAAATTAAGAAAAAAAAATTTCCGATTTTAAACTTTCTCCTGAATAACATAGAGTATCTGTTCAACAGAATTGACACAATACGTTTAAATTTACTTGCTAAAAGAACCGGTACAGTAGATGCTGTTTTTTCCGGTCACAGAAACACACAGGAACACTTAGCTGCCTGTTTAAAACCCAAAGAGCATTATATTCTCGACTCCGGCCAAACGTTAGATAAAATAAGACCCTCAGGCTACATAGATTACAGATATTCTTACTACAGTTCTCGCATAAAAAAACTGATGTTAAAGTTTACGGGTTTAAAAATTGCGGAGAGAAAAAATGTAGCTCTTTTTACCGTATATGCAGATTCAGCAAAAACCAGGCACAAGCTAGTTAGAAACAATCAGGTGTACAAAAAGCATTTACTGAGCACAAAGGAGAAGGGAGATCAGGTAGTATTTATTAGTTCACCATTCTACAGATTCAAACCTACTATATCTCTGGATACCTACATCGAATACATAGAGAGAATAATCAGCGAACTAAACATTGACAGGAAAAAGCTGATTTATGTACCTAACCCGATAAGGGAGACCGAAGAAGATATAGCTAAAATTATAAAGAGATTAGGCTGTCAGTGTGATGACAGGCTTCTTACAGTTGAGGCTAAAGTTGCCGCCTATGATAAGATTCCTGCAATGTGTGTTTCTCCAAGTTCTACAGCCCTTGTTAATATAGATGTAGTTGCTGAAGGAAAAATTGAGATCATATCAGCCTGGCATCCTGAATTTAACTGTTTCCGTTTTTTGGTGGACTGGAGAAAGAGTGTTGAGAACGATAAAAACAGAACAGTAAAATTTGTAGAGATTCCTGGTTGCCCGCCTCTTTTCAATATAGATCTTGACAAATATGAAAACAGTGTGCCATTCAATAACTTTAACGATGTATAAAATACTTAGTCAAGAATTTTTCTAAAGCCTGTTTTGAGACTCTGCGTCAAACCATGTGTAACGATCA
>REDS01000140.1 GCA_007693395.1 Balneolaceae bacterium
GGGCTTACCCCAAACTGCTTTTTAAAGCTGGTAGAAAAGTAGTTCGCATCTGAGTATCCCACAGCCGCTGCAGCTGCTTGTACACTAAACCCTTTCTCTTGTAAGAGTACCCTGGCCTCTTCCATTCGTGTTTTTTTGATAAAATCATTCACGCTGATCTCACTGCATTTTTTCCACTCTTTGTACAGTTTGGTACGGCTCATAAAAAGTGTTTCTGCCAGTAACGAAACATTCAGTGCGGGATTGGCCATCTGCCGGTACACGATTTCTTTGATCTCCTCTTCCAGGGATTTTATCTCAGAATTTTGGTTGCTGATGGTGCTATTTTTAAGAACTTTCTCCCTGCGTAAAACAGCAGCAATCTGCGAGAGCAGAAGTTTGCTTTGGATGGGTTTGCTCAGATAGATATCTGCACCGGTGGAGAGGCCGGCTTCCACATCAAGAATGTGGTTTTTGGCTGAAAGAAAAATAACCGGCAAATATTTATAATGCTTCTGTTGGCGAAGTTTGGTTACAAACTCAATTCCGTTCATACCGGGCATCATTATATCAGAAATTACCAGGCTCACGTCTGATTGCTGAAGTGCCTCAAGAGCTTCGGATCCTTCAGAAGCGGTACGTACATCATACTGTTCCGATAACACCGAAGCCAGGTACTCCCTGAAATCGTGATTATCTTCCACAACAAGTATCTGTTCCGTATCAATGGTTCTGTTATTCTTCACGGTCCGTGGAGCTTGTATTACAGGTTCACCGGCGCCGGAGGTAACTACTGCCGTCGGTTCATGAACCACGGTATCCCTGTCCCGGAAATGATCAGCCCCTTTTCTCAGGGTTACCGTAAACCTGGCACCCTCTCCTTTTTTGGAGTAGAGCCCGATGTTTCCCCCTAATTGCTCTACAAGGCCATGTACAAGATAGAGCCCAATTCCGGTTCCCTCTGCAGCTTCAGCACCTTCGGTCTGGTACAGGTACTCAAACACATTGGCTGCATCTTTCTCATCTATCCCAATACCTTCATCAGTAATGCTAAACGAGACTGTATCAGGATGGTTGGAAATTTGTATCCGAATTGTGGAATTACGCGGTGAAAAACGAACCGCATTGCTCATCAGGTTCATGACTATGCGTTCCCAGGCACCCGTATCGATATAAGTCCGTCCATCAACCGGATCTGCATCAAAAATAAGCTGAATCTCTTCCTGCTCCAGATTTGATTGAAACTGCCCGATAATTTGCTTTGTAAGCATGGTGATATCCACCGGCATCAGCGTTAGTTTAATTGCGTCAGAATTCAGTTTGGTAACATCCAGAATTTGATCGACCAGGTTCGTGAGTTGCCGGCCGTTTCGGTGCATCATCTGCAAACGGTTACGGGTTGTTTCATCCGGTATGTGGTCTGGTTTATCAAGAATATCCTCCAGAGGGCTGAGTATGAGGGAAAGAGGAGTTTTTAATTCGTGTGTAATACCGGAAAAGAATCTCGATTTCTGCTCGTCTGCTTCTTTCAGGGCTATGGTTTGTTCATCAACCCGCTCCTGCAGTTTTCGTTCGCGCTGTTCAAGCATCCGGGTTCGGTATTTAATACCTCCAAAAATCAGAAAAAGGCCGGCGAGTCCCATCAACCCGTAAAACCAGGGAGTTTCATAAAAGTAGTGGGGAATGGAGATCAGGAGAGATGCCTCAGTAACCTCCGGGTTGCCGGTACGATAAATTTGCACCTTAAATTCGTGATCGCCCGGCGGTATGTTGGTGAATACGGCTTCCCGGCTGCCCGTTACCCAGCCCGGGTTTACCCCATCCAGCTTGTAGCGGAATTGTATGCGGTCTGATGATGAAAAATTGGGAGCGGTAAAATTGATTCTGAGATTCCGCTCGCCTTGCGGTATTTGCAGGAAGGGCTGATGATAGACCGGAAGTGTGGCACCGGTAATAAGAACCTCTTCGATGATGGGCCTTGGATTTAAAAGCGTATTTCCCCCGGAAATGTTTAAAGGATTGATGATGGTAACCCCCTTTTGATTCGGAAACCAGAGTTTGGCATCTGCCGCTAAAATTCCGGATGTTTGAACCCCGCCATTTGCTTCGCGATTCACCATCCCGTCGCTTTCGTTAAATCCTAAAACGGAGAGATCAGAAAGGCCTCCGTCAGCGTAGCGATTTAGTTCATCCAGAGAAATTCGCATAATTCCGCCATTTGAACTGATCCAAAGGTGCCGGGCGGGCGTTTCGATGATTCTGTGGAGCGAATTTTTAATCAATCCGTCCCGTTCGGTTACATGTTTTACATCAATCATATTTCCCTCATCCAGAACCACACGATTTAAGCCGAGGTTTTCGGTTGCCAGCCAGAGCGTATCGGGCGATTGCACAAAAATATCCCGGATAAAATTACTGTTCAGCTCACTGTTTTCCCTGGTATAGTGATGAACAGAGCCACTTTTAACAACAGCCAGCCCATTGCCGTTAGTGCCGAGAAACAGCGTACCGCCTTCACTTTCGCGGATCACCCGAACGGACCGGAGGCCCGGTTTTGCAGACTCACCGAAAAAGCCGTAGAGCCCGTTTTGGCGAATTACCAACCGCCCGCTTGAGCCAATTAGAAGGTGGGCCTGCCGGTCCCGGTGCATCGCTTCAACGGTTACTTCTCCTTCAAACAGGTCATTGAATTCGTGAACCGGCTGCCAGTCGTTATCCCTCTGCTCCCAAAGGCCGGCTGCCCAAACCCCGGCATACATGGCTCCGTCGGCATCTTCATGCAAAAAACGGATGAAATTTGATGACAGATTGCTGTTTGATGCATTCCAGTTGGATCTATTTTCATCTGATATCCTGTAAATACCATTTACAAAACTTCCTGCCCATATTGCTCCGTCTGATGCCTGCACGACAGGATAAATATTCTCGAACCCCGGAATTTCGTCGGCTGTAATGTTAGTAAATTCACTTCTGCGAATTTGATAAACGCCGTTTCTCTGTGTGGTAATCCAGAGTGATCCCTCGCTGTCAACCAGGCCGGATTGGATATTATCCGCTTCTAAAATCTTGCGGCCGTTCATAAACACCTCATGTCCGGTTAAACGGATCTCTTCATCATCAGCTCCTCTGAAAACCAAATTAATCCTTTCCCACGGCGCAGAGAATCCGGGCTCAAGTTTTACAACCCGGCCGGATTCGGGATGTAGTGAGTAAAATCCGGATGAGCTGTTGATGATGAATGTGCCGTCGGGCTCGGGATGAAGATTCCCGATGCCAAATGATTCTTCACGGGAGTGGTAGTTAAAATCGATGCTGCGATCCGAAAGGGAATATCTGAACAGACCCACCCCGCCCATAATCCAGAACTCTCCGGGTTCAAACTCTTTAATCTGTATGACCTCTCGCAGGGGGATGGGGAAATCATCTGCCTGAATGAGAACAGTGGCTGTACCATTTTTCCATAAAAGCAGGCCGTGTTCATTGACGGCGAGAATACCCCCTGCAAATATGGATTCGATTGCCCATGTTTCGTGTTGCAGCAGCGGCTCTTCCTGCCAATCGAACGATTTTGTTTCCGGGTTAAACGAAGCGATCCCCCTGCTTGTTGAAATCCAGATCTCTCCGTTTTTTCCCTCAATAATCCGAATTGCGTTTCCCTTAAAATCACCGGAAGAACTGCTGTATGTAGTGAATTCAGGGCCGGCTTTTCGCATAATCATACCCTCTGCATGAATCATCCATATTTCGTTTGATTTGCTTTTGAGCATCCCGGCGATGCGATTTGAAACCATCCCTTCTGTATTTCCGGAGTTGTACACCCTGAAATTGTACCCGTCGTACCGCACCAGTCCGTCGAGGGTGGAGAACCAGAGGTAACCATCATCATCCTGCAGGATTCGGTTCACAGCATTTACCGGCAACCCGTCTTCAACCGTAAAATTCCGGATCAGGTATTCTTCGTTTTGATGGTACTGAGGGATCTGCAGAATAAGAGATATGATGAGAGCAAGAAACACGATAATTACAGCAAATATAGGGATTTGATAAGATTTACGGATGATATTAAAGATATCGCGAACAATTTCAAAGGTGGGTTTTCTTAAAATTGAAGGGTACCCGTATTACGGTTACACGCAAATCACAACAGAAAATATCAAGTCATACAAATGAATACAAAAGGGCATTCTTTACCTGTCTTTCAAACTCAAAAAAAAATCAAGCCTTCTTTTTGGTTTGGGGCAACACTGCTCATTACAGGGTTGCTATTCAGCTTCCCGGCTTTCGCTCAATTTGCCGGCGGAGATGGGACTTCAGGAAATCCGTATCAGATAGCGACAGCGGAACAGTTGAATGATATTCGCAATAACCTGTCTGCTCACTACATTCTCATCGCCAATATTGACCTGACTGAAGACACCCGCGTAGGCGGTGCTTTTTGGAATGACGGGCAAGGCTGGCAGCCGATTGGCAACAGGACTACCACGTTTCGCGGCAGCATCAACGGAAATGGCTATACGATTACGGGGATGTACATTAATCGCCCAGCCCAAAATGATATCGGGCTTTTTGGGGGAACCTTTGGTTCAGCAGATATAAATCAAACTCTGTTGTTGAATGTGGAAATTTCCGGGTCTGATATTTCTGGCGGTCTGGTGGGTTGGAATAATGGCACAATCAGAAATAGCTATACCACAGGAACAGTTAACGGGAGAATGAACACAGGTGGCTTGGTGGGGATTAATCGAGGATCAGGATCAGTTAGTAATAGTCATTCAACAGCAGCTGTGCATGGTTCTGAAGCAGTAGGCGGGCTTGTGGGTACAAATGATACAGGTAGACCAATAACCACCAGCTACGCCACGGGAGATGTGA
>REDS01000056.1 GCA_007693395.1 Balneolaceae bacterium
GGATTCATCAGAGCATGCATGGCGAATGTCTGCTCAGCATTTTTGGGTGATATGCCATACGCATTCAGCGGTTTCACAAGCTCCACTTTTTTACTGCGGGGATTGTAATACCCCAAAGCTGAGCTGGAATGATTTTTCAGAATGTAGTAGTGGTTGCTGATCGGTTTTGAATCTTCCAGTTTACTCTGGCTGATTTTACCCTCTTTGTAAAGCTGGTTAATCGGAGCGTTATCTTCAAATTTAAGATCTGTTTTGCCGCGATACAGATGGTCAATGTCTTTAATGCGAATGGTCTCATAATCTTCTGCCACCAAATTGAGCGCGCGGGCTTTCAACCTGAGGTTGATATCCTTAGTGACGAGTGTCACTTTTTTATCCGGTTCTTCCTCCATCAGTTTTAGGGCAGAATTTAATATTCTGTGATCGTTTTTTACGGAACCGAAGACGTCATTCGCATTTACTTTGCTGCCTTCATCGCTTACAACACGAATTTTTCCGCGGGTGCGGCCATTCAGGGGAATCCACTCCTGGATCATGTTTGAGTCGGTAATTTTGTCCAGAAAACGGATAAATTCGCGGGCGTGAAGGTTGGTAACAGTGTTTCCTTTTTTAAAGGAGTCGATCTCTTCTAAAACAGTGATGGGAATGGCGATGTCATGTTTTTCGAAGTTTTTTACGGCGTCAGAATCATACAAAAGAACGGAAGTGTCGAGAACAAAAATTTTCTTCACTTTTTTCTGTCCGGGCATAGGCCAAGAATATTACGTTGTGGGTGAGGTGCAATTGTCTGTAATGATTTCTTAACTATAACTAAAGGAAATCACATAATCAATAAACCACAAAAATATAATAGTTTGTTTAACCGGCTTAAGGGATGCCCAGGCTATGATTTTATACCCGATCTGAAAATTTAAACAAAGCAATGCTTGCAGCAACTGCAGCATTGAGGCTCTCTACAATATCTGATTTACCATCAATACGAACCAGTTTTCGATTTGCTTTGATGAGCGTACTATTTACCCCGTTACCTTCATTGCCAACCACAATCACAGATTTATTAGATGGTGAAACAGTGTTAAGCGATACAGAGTCAGCAGAACCGTCAAGCAGATAGATGTTCCATTGTTCACTTTCGAGAAGATCAAAATGAGAATCCAGATCACCTTTTAAATATGGAATAGTTCCTGTGGCTCCGGCAGTGCTTCTTACCACTTTTGGTTGAAAAGGATCTGCGGTTCCCTTGCCTATGAGAATGGCCTGAACACCGAACCAGGAAGCCGTTCGAATAATTGTACCCAGATTTCCCGGATCCTGAACAGCATCCAGTGCTACAATGAAACCGCCTGATTTTGAGATACTATCAATAGAGGTTTGATCGGGGATTCTGCAAACTGCTATTATGCCCTGTGGATTTTCTGTATCGCTTATTGAGGTAAAATCATTTTTTGAGAGCTCAAAAACAGGAATGTTGTCCGCCAGATTGATTTCTGAATGATCGATGGTGCCATCAGTTAAAATTTCAGAAACCTCTAATTTTTTATTTTTGATGATCTGTTCCACACAACGAAGTCCCTCTGCAAGAAAGAGACCGGTTTTTTTCCGGTGCTTACCCTGCAGCAGTTTTCGCCAATTTTTGATCTGATTATTGGATGCGGATTTTGTCATTTTCTAAGTGAAAAGTTGTTGATATCATGTTTGTGCCAAAATCTTGTCTTTACTAATATTTTAAAGCCGGTGCAAGTATCAACGGCAGTGCCTCCTGTAATCGGAGCAAACCGGAACATGACTTCTGATTTCATTCCGCGATAATTTTTAAAAAATCGATAAGGCCTATAGCCTCTGTATCTTTTGCAATAGGGAAGTGTTCGGTTCCTGAGTATACGACAAACTTTTTTGTAGCTTCTATATCATCGCAGGCTTTATGGAAGCTTTTTTTTAACGATGGAGCTGCAGAGCGTTTAATTTCGATCGCCCATACCTGATTTGCAGGCCCTTCGAGTACTAAATCAATTTCTGTTTGTGTTGTGGTTCTGTAATAACTGTATTCCCATTTATCAGAGAGGTTGACGATTATATTTTCAGCCACAAATCCTTCCCAGCTTGAACCAACTACAGGGTGACCAAGCAATGTTTCAAAATCATAAATTTTCAACAATTTATGAAGAATTCCGGTATCTCTGATGTAAATCTTGGGGGATTTGACCAATCTCTTTTTTGTGTTACCAGCCCATGGTTGTATTTGCCGCACCATATAAAAATCAGTGAGAATATCCAGGTAAGATTTTATTGTTGTATGACTTACTTCGAGGCTCTTACCCAATGCAGAAAGCACAATTTGTTGACCGTGATAGTGAGCCAGCATTGACCAAAACCGCTTCATTCTGGTTGGTGATACTTTAGGTCCCATCAAGGGTATATCGCGCTCTACATAAGTAGATATGAAGTCATTGCGCCATGCCTGGCTCTCGTCCTCATTTACTGCCAGAAAGCTATCGGGAAACCCGCCTCTAAACCACAATTTGTCAGTGTTGAACCCAAGCGGATCAGACTTGTATAATTCCAGTGAGTTAAACGGGCTTAATTCAAGATATCGTATTCTGCCCGCAAGTGTTTCTGAAGAGTGTTGTAATAAATCCCGAGAGGCTGAACCTAAAAGCAGGAATTGACCGGCTTTTTCTCCAGCTCGTTTTCGAATGTCAACCAAACCTCTCAAAAGCCTAAATAGATCCGGTTTTAATTGAACTTCATCAATGATAAGGAGTTGGTTCTGAAACCGTTTAATATAACTCTCTGCATCACTTAGTTTACTTAGATCTGACTCCAGTTCCAGATCGAGATAAAATGATTCTTTTGGAAAGTGCTTCTGGGTAGTTTGCAAGGCAAGAGTAGTTTTTCCTACCTGTCTGGGCCCAACAAGGGCAACTACGGGCATATTGCTGAGAGCTGCTATAAGTTTATTTTCGAGGCCACGCGCTATCATATATTGATATATGAAAGTTTAAGTTTCAAATTTCAATAAAATTATGACAAAAATGTGAAAATTGAAAGTTATTTATATAAATGACCACCTCATAACCTGACAAAATTGTCCCAAATATTGGATTGCTAATTTAAATTTTGAGTGCTTTTTCTGTTATGCCATCACTTGTTGCAAGCTATCTTGATATAGTAATGATTACTTTTTTTTTACTTGAAAGAAGCTATCGGATTTCACTTCACATTACTTTTCAAATAAATTCACTCTATATTTACAGAAATAAATCACACAAAAAACCAAGATATGAAAGATTTTTTGAGCACGCTCGGCATTGAAAAGATTAATGCCGGCACATCTACAGGACAACAATTCATCAAAACCGATTCATCAGACCGTTTAACCAGTTTTACCCCGGCCGATGGTACCGAAATAGCTGAGGTCGTTTCTACAACGCGTGAAGAGTACGATCATGTGGTTCAGAAATCACAAGAGGCGTTTAAAGAGTGGCGCATGATGCCTGCTCCGCAACGGGGTGAAATTGTACGGCAAATCGGATTAAAACTTCGTGAATATAAAGAACCACTCGGCAAACTGGTTTCCTACGAGATGGGAAAAATTTACCAGGAAGGGCTGGGAGAAGTACAGGAGATGATTGATATTTGCGATTTTGCCGTTGGTCTGTCGAGGCAGCTATACGGGTTGACGATGCACTCTGAGCGCCCGCAGCACAGAATGTATGAGCAATGGCATCCGCTTGGACCGGTTGGGGTGATATCAGCTTTTAATTTCCCCGTGGCAGTGTATAGCTGGAACGCCATGATTGCTGCCGTTTGTGGTGATACTGTTATCTGGAAAGGATCGGAAAAAACCCCATTATGTGGAGTAGCCGTGCAAAACATTGTGGCAGAAGTGCTCAAAGAGAATGATTTGCCAGAAGGCATTTTTGGATTAATAACCGGCGGACGAGAAGTAGGTGAATGGCTCACCTCCGATGAACGGATTCCGCTGATTTCCGCAACCGGATCTATCAGAATGGGTAAGCAGGTGGCACAGGTTGTTGGTGCCCGTCTTGGTAAAACTATTCTTGAACTGGGCGGCAATAACGCCATTATCATCAGTAAAGATGCAGATCTTGAGATGGCAATTCGGGCAGTTGTTTTTGGCGCAGTGGGAACTGCCGGGCAGCGTTGCACAAGTACGCGCCGTTTGATCATTCATGAATCTGTTTATGAGGATGTAAAACAGCGGTTAGTCAATATCTACAAGAGTGTTCGCATTGGTGATCCCCTCGATCCCAAAACTTTAGTTGGTCCGCTGATTGATCAGGATGCTGTGGATATGATGCAGAGTGCACTAAAGAAGGTGAAAGAGGAGGGTGGTACTGTTGTTTGCGGTGGTGATGTACTGGAAAATATGGAAGGCCATTATGTGAAGCCGGCCATCTGTGAAGTGGAAAATCACTATGAAATTGTGCAGGATGAGACGTTTGCACCCATTCTCTATCTCATAAAATACAGTTCATTGGATGAGGCGATCTCCCTTCATAATGGTGTAAGACAAGGGTTGAGCTCTTCTATCTTCACATTGAATATGCGCGAAGCAGAGAACTTTTTAAGCCATCGCGGATCCGATTGTGGGATTGCCAATGTCAATATCGGTACAAGTGGCGCAGAAATTGGTGGTGCCTTTGGTGGTGAGAAAGAGACCGGCGGCGGACGAGAATCAGGTTCCGATGCATGGAAAGCGTACATGCGGCGGCAGACCAATACTATTAATTGGGGTGATGAACTTC
>REDS01000046.1 GCA_007693395.1 Balneolaceae bacterium
CTCCACTCGTGGATTAAAATCTAACCGGTAAACGCGTTATAAATAATCACACTAGACCTGATTTTTATGGGAATTAAATTTTTAATCCAATCTTAAACCACTCAAATCAACAAATACAATAACTATGCTTCACAGATTGAATGCTTCCCGTTCAGGCATAAAAAGCCTTATCATTAGGTTCAAGCTTCTTCAGTTAGTCATTTTGGGTTTCTGTTTTGCTGTTGTTCCTGATCTTACAGCCCAGGATAAACCAAATGTTCTTTTCATTGTTTCTGATGATTTGAATACAAAAATAGGTCCCTACATGGATATCGATCAACACACCCCAAATCTTGACCGTCTTGCAGCATCGGGGGTTACATTTAGCAGGGCTTATGCGCAGTATCCGGTATGTGGCCCATCCCGGGCATCCTTCATGAGTGGTTTGTACCCGGAAACAAACGGAGTTACTCATAACAGGGTAACATATGGAAGCTATAAAGTGGATACACCGGAATTGGCTGATCATCCTACAATTGCCGGCTTTTTCCGCGAAAGAGGATATTATACAGCCCGGGTTTCGAAAATATTTCACATGGGTGTACCGGGGGGGATTGAGCGGGGAAATCCCGGTTCGGATGAACCCGATTCGTGGGATTATACTTATAATATAATGGGGCCGGAGACATTGAGTTCTGGAGAGTTAGAACTACTATCACCATTAGATCTGCATTATGGTGGCAATATTTCGAGAATGATTTTACCCGATTCTAAGCAATATACACAGACCGATTATCTGGCTGCCAGCCAGGCCATTGCCATTCTGGAAAACCGTTCAAATGATATTGCAGAAGGAGCAACCAACCTTGTTCGCGAAAAACCTGATGCACCGTTTTTCCTTGCGGTAGGTTTTGTGAGGCCTCATGTTCCATTTATTGCAACAGAAAGCAACTATGCAGCTTATCCAAAAGAAGAAATAATACTGCCTGAAGTAATTGTTGGCGATAATGTTCCCGAACAGGCTCTTCGCCAGCAAAATCAAAACCGCTACGGTATGAGTGAAGAGCAAAAACGTAAAGCGATAAGGGGTTATATGGCCAGTGTGAGGTTTATGGATAAACAGGTGGGGCGTCTTCTCGATGCCGTGGAAAGGCTTGGAATCAGAGAAGAAACGATTATTATATTTCTTTCAGACCACGGATTTAACCTGGGCGAGCATGACACGTGGGCTAAACTGAGTTTATGGGAAGGAACTGTTCGGGCGCCATTAATCATATCAGTTCCGGGGAGCGATTTTGAAGCTAACCACGGTACAGAAAATGATGTGATTACCGAGTTCATTGACATTTATCCTACCCTAACAGATCTAAGCCCTTTCCCTGATGAGGCACCTGAAATATTGCAGGGAAAAAGCCTGTTAGGGTATCTTAATGGTACCAAATCCCACAATCCGGATCGTATTGCGTATTCAATTTCGTACGGGGGTGATGATGCAACAATCAGAACGGATAGATGGAGATACACCAGATGGGGGAATGAAGTATATGAGGGAAACGAAGAACTTTATGATCATGATAATGACCCTGAAGAACACGTAAACCTGGCGGATAATCCAGACTATCAAGATATTCTGATGGAAATGCGAGAAAAAATGAACTCAAAACGTGAAGAGGTTCGAAATTTCAGTTTTGATTAACTAAACCAAACTCTTAATTAATTGCCATCCCGGAAATTGCATTTATAAATATCATATCCCCAAACATATATACACTCTAACTTTATTAAACCAATATAATGATGATTCAATCTGCTTTGTCAAAAAAAGGTAATAAACTTTTAGTGCCTTTCACGTTTGTGCTTCTACTCTTCTCTATTTCTGCTTTCTATGGATATAGCGAAGAAGCAGAACAAACCGATCATAATGATAGCAAACCCAATATTATCGTTATGTACTCCGACGACCATACTGCTCAGGCGGTGGGGGCTTACCGGGGGGCCTTGAACTATGGGCTGCAGCTCGACCATACGCCAACTCCAAATATCGACCGGCTGGCAGACAATGGCATTCGTTTTGACAACGCCTTTGTAACAAATTCCATCTGTATACCATCACGTGCGGTTAAATTGAGTGGTATGCACAGCCACAAGAATGGGGTACTTACCAATGCGGAAAACATTCCTATTCATTTGGAAACTTTTCCCACCATTCTTCAACAAGAGGGTTACCAAACGGCAATGATCGGCAAATGGCACCTTGGCAATGTGGACGATCCCCAAGGCTTTGATTTCTACAGTGTGTTATATGATCAGGGGCCTTATTACAATCCTACTATGAGAACATCCAATGGTGATGTGGATTATCACGGATACACAACCCGAATCATTACTGAGATCGCACTGGAGTGGCTCCGCATGCAGCGAGATCCTGATAAACCGTTCATGATGATCTATAACCACAAAGCACCTCACCGCGAATGGCTGCCCGGCCCGGCACTGAACGATTATCAAGACAGGGATTTACCGGAGCCATCAACGCTGTTTTACGATTATTCTGGGCTAACTACAGCCGCTCATGAGCAGGATATGGAGATACGGGAATCCGGACCACAGTCGCTAATGTGGGGGCTTGATCTCAAGGTTCCATACCACCCAGAAACAGGAGAACGAAATCCGGATTGGGATCAACTGATAAATAACAATAGGCTAACCGATGAACAGCTTGAACGAATAAATGCTGCATATGCAGAAGACAACCAGTATCTGTATGATAACTATGCAGAAATGACGCATGAAGAGATAACCCGTTGGCGCTATCAGCGGTATATAAAAGATTATCTACGTGTGGTTCGGGAGTTAGATGACGAAGTGGGCCGGGTAATGGCTTATCTGGAGCGTGAAAACCTGAAAGATAACACCATTGTGATTTATGCCGGAGATCAGGGTTTTTTCCTAGGAGAAAAAGGGTGGTTCGATAAGCGCTGGATTTACGAAGAGTCGATGCGGATGCCGCTGATTGTTCACTGGCCCGAAGGCATTGAGCCGGGTTTGGTAAGCGAACATCTGGTCCAAAATCTGGACTTTGCACCTACCATACTGGAGCTTGCCGGCCTGGAGATTCCGGAACGGATGCAGGGGCGCTCGATGGTACCGTTATTTCGGGGTGAGAATCCGGATGATTGGCGCGACGCGGTCTATTACCAATATTTCGAAGGCCCGGAAATGCCCCACAGCTGGCATGCTGTAGCCCGCCACTATGGACTACGAACTTACCGGTACACTTTAGCGCATTTCCCTGATCATAGTGAGTGGGAACTGTTCGACCTGGAGGCAGATCCTGAGCAGCTTACCAGTGTTTATGGTAGTGAAGAGTATGCAGAAGTACAGGAATATCTAAAACAAAGGCTAAATGAGCTTCAGGAATACTACGATGATGATACCTGGCCGAACATTATTCCTGGTGATCCATGGTATAAGCATATTGATATAGAAGTCCGGTGATTTTCTATTTGATAATTTAAATCACCTAAACGGAGGCGGTTCTATTGGAAGTTTTAGGGATAACTTTTTCAAACGGACTTAATCCCCTCTTGATAGGCTGTAAGAGACTACTTATTTACAAAAACATGCTTTATTGCCAAGTAAACATGGAAAAGCAGGGAATATTTAGTGTATTTCAGTGCCTCTGTGGCGATATTACACAGCCAGTTGAGAGGGAATCATTTTACTTCGAACTGACTACCAAAAAAAATGCATTTATTCACTAACAATTCTGATGAAGTATATATCAACCCTAAAAAAACAGCCGGCATTGTAAGTTAAATTTTTCTGGCTGCATCTATTGATGTAATTGCACAAATTGGACAATTACATCAAAAGCCTAAAGGTAGTGTGATTTTTACTGATGATTTGGGGTGCGGAAATGTTGGAACCTTAATGCATTCACTATGGTGATGGTTCAAAGTAGACATAAACTAAACATTAATAATTTTAATTACGAAAAATTGAGATACCTGTTTAAGCGATCAATCCATTTAGTTGTAATTTTCTTGGCCTTTTCTGCTACATCAGGATGTGCTACTGCTGACAAGGAAGATGCAACATACTCTTCCAATCCTAATATTATCATTCTTTTTGTAGACGATATGGGCTACGGTGATATTGGGGCTTACAACGAAGATTCAAAAATTCCTACACCGCACCTTGATAATTTAGCTACTGAAGGAATCCGTTTTATGGACGCTCATGCACCAGGGGCGTTATGCCATCCATCCCGATATGGTCTGTTGACAGGCAGATATCCGTTTCGTACCAATGTAAATGTGTGGCCGAATGAACCGGTGATTGAAGAAGGAAGGATGACGATTGGGTCAATACTTCAAAACGGAGGATATCGCACAGCTATGGTAGGCAAGTGGCATCTGGGCTTTGATGAATCGCAGGCTATCGATAAAACATCAGAATTAGAACAGGGAGCAAATTTCCAGGCAGCCTATCGGCAATATGATGCAGACCTGCCTCTACCGGGAGGGCCGTTCGACAGCGGATTCGATTCTTTCTTTGGTATCCGGGCATCAACCGATATTCCACCCTACTTTTATATTCGGGATGACATGATTGTAAATCCACCTACCGATACAATAGATGACAATTTCAGTGGTGGGCACTGGACCAATATTCAAGGGGCCTTTTGGCGGGCAGGAGGTATTGCCCCGGATTTAGAATTGATAGATGTTCTGCCGCGGTTCATCGAAGAGTCCATACAGGTAATTCAGGATCACTACGAATCAGGTTGGGAACAGCCATTAATGCTCTATGTGGCTTTACCTTCACCTCATACTCCCTGGCTTCCTACCGAATCTTTCGAAGGCAGGAGTGATGCAGGCATGTACGGTGATTTTATGGCGATGGTAGATGCGAAACTCGGGAAGATTTTACAAGAACTGGAGAATAAAGGAAAAGCAGAGGAGACACTGGTAATATTTACCAGCGATAATGGCCCGGTTTGGTACGATAAGGATATAGAACAATTTGGGCACGATTCTGCCGGAGGTTTGCGTGGCATGAAAGGCGACGTCTACGAAGGTGGCCATAGAATGCCGTTTATTGTCCGCTGGCCGGGTATGGTTGAGCCTGGCTCAGTAACGAATCAGACAATCTCCTTTACCGATTTGCTGGCAACTTTTGCAGATATAACAGGAGCCGAGCTTCCGGAGGATGTCGGTGAAGACAGTTTTAGTATCCTGCCTGTACTAACCGGAACTCAGCCGGAATCAGAAGCAATTCGACCGCCGGTTGTAGTTACGGTTGGCCGGGGTATGCGATCTATACAAGACAGAACCTGGAAACTGATAGATGGCCTTGGATCGGGTGGATTTACTGCCCCGGCTTTTATCGAGCCCGGTCCGGGTGATCCTGAGGGGCAACTTTATAATCTTGAAGAAGATCTGGCCGAAACGAATAATCTCTGGTTTGATCATCCCGAAGAGGTTGAAAGGTTGTTGAATTTATTGGATGAATACGATAACAAGGGGCGTAGCCGGCCAAATGATTTTGAATAAATTATAAATCTGTAAGAGCGTCCCAATGAGATACGCCATGAGCGTCCATATGTGGCCTTTGGCATGGATAATAAAAATACGAAACACAATTATTCCCAAAAAAGGGGGTGTCGATACATTGGAACTGTGAATGTACAAAAAACACCCCTCTAAATCTCTCCGCCTAAGGCGGAAAACTTTAGGTTACTCGAATTGAGAATTACCCACAGAATTCACCTTAGTCCCAAAACAGTAATAAGATTATAATTTCCAAAAAATTAATATGAAACTACCGGCTCAGGAATCAATTCACCAGAAGACAGGATATCTCCATATTACTACATGTATACTTTTTCTTACTCTTGTAATATCAGGATGCACAGAGGATACAGATAGCTCATCTTTTGGTGGTTTTGGCCAACCTAACATCATTGTGATGTATTCTGACGATCACACAGCCCAGGCAGTTGGTGCATATCAGGGTACGTTGAATTATGGGCTGCAACTCGATCATACACCAACTCCGAATATAGATCGGTTGGCAAAAAAGGGTATTCGTTTTGACAATGCATTTGTAACCAATTCGATCTGTAAGCCATCCCGGGCGGTGCTTTTATCCGGCCTTCACAGTCATGTGAACGGAGTGATAACCAACGGGCAAAATATTTCCATTGATCTTGAGACCTTCCCTATGTTGCTTCAAGAATCTGGCTATCAGACGGCGATGATTGGCAAGTGGCACCTCGGCAATGAAGATGCCCCTCAGGGATTTGATTACTTTGAAGTTCTCTATGGACAAGGCCCTTATTACAATCCAACCATGCGCACCACTCACGGCGATGTGGATTATCATGGGCATACAACTGAAATTATTGGCGATATTGCACTTCGCTGGCTTCGGATAGACCGTGATCGCGATAGGCCTTTCATGCTGATGTATAACCATAAAGCCCCTCACCGCGAATGGTTGCCAGGCCCGGCACTGGATGATTATCGTGATCGCGATCTTCCTGAACCCTCTACTCTGTTTTACGGATTACAAAATAAAGATGCCCCTGCATCAGAGGAAAGTGTTATTAATTACCCGGGATTAACCACAGCCGCGCAAGTGCAAGACATGGAGATAGGTACCACTATGACCTGGGGAAGAGACTTAAAAGTTCCAATGGATCCGGCAACAGGTAAAGTTGCTGAGGAGTGGGATAGATTGGTTGAAACTAACAGATTAACCGATGAGCAGCTTGAACGGGTCGTAAATGCATATGCGGAAGAAAATGAATATTTATATGAGAATTACCACCTGATGACTCAAGAAGAACTGCTTCACTGGCGGTATCAGCGCTATGTAAAGGATTATTTGCGGGTGGTTCGTGAAGTGGATGATGAGGTGGGTCGTCTAATGGCATACCTGGAGCGTGAAAATCTAAAAGATAATACGATTGTGATTTATGCTGGAGATCAGGGATTCTTTTTGGGTGAAAAGGGCTGGTTCGACAAACGATGGATCTATGAAGAATCGCTCAGAATGCCGCTGATTGTCCATTGGCCGGAAGGTATTGATCCGGGATTGGTCAGCAAAGAATTGGTTCAAAATCTGGATTTGGCTCCGACGATTCTTGAACTGGCCGGAACACAGATACCAGATTATATGCAGGGGCGTTCGATGATTCCCATGTTGATGGGAGAAAGCCCAAATGATTGGCGCGATGCCGCGTACTATCACTATTTCGAGGGGCCACCTGCCGTGCATCGCGTTGCCAGACATTACGGTATTCGAACCGATAGATATACTATTGCCCATTTTCCGGATCACGATGAATGGGAGTTATTTGATCTTGAACTAGATCCCAATCAGATACGAAATGTCTATGGTGAACCGACATATACAGATATTCAAGAGCAACTCAAATCAAAACTCTATGAGCTGCAGGAAAAATATCAGGATGATACATGGTCAAATACTCATAAAAGCGATCGATGAGTAGGGAGATGCATAGAGAGACAGAAACCGTAAGGATGTAAGCCTTGATAGATTTATACCTCAGATCGATGAAGCCAAAAATTGGAGCAAACCTTCCTTAGTTGCTCCTCTTGATCTTGTCGATCTCGATTTCAAACTTCTGCAGCTGCTCTTCTTTTTTATTGATATCCTGTTCGGCTTTATCAATTCTGCTTTTCACATCATCAAGAAGTGTACTGCCGCTGCCGGTTGGTTTAAAATAGCTTAGCGACTCTTTCATCTGGATCAGTTCACCACTCAGCTTGTTGATCTCTTTTCGAAGCCTGTCTGCCTGATCCTGTTTCTTTTTGATGTCGGCAATGTCATCGGGTGAAAAATTCTCAACATTCTCTTTTCCAACAATTTGCGCGGCAGATTTTGAGGCTCTGAAACGCTCATAAATCACATCACACGTTTCGCGGTACTCCTTCCACATGCGGTTTTTATGTTTGATAGGCACATATCCGGCTTTTTTGAACTCTTCCTGAAGAGGTTTGGCGAGCTCTACTGCCTTGATGGGGTTTTCATGCGAGGTAAGCTCTTTAAGCTGGTCAAGAACAGCCTCTTTTTCTTTGAGGTTATCTTTTCGCTCTTCTTTTACTTCTTTGAAGAAATCGCGGCGCCGATCATAGAAATGATCCATCGCATCTTTAAATTTCTTCCAGATTTTTCCTGATTTTCTCTTTGGAACCGGGCCAACTGCTTTCCACTGATCCATCAGTTTCTGAAAATCTTTATGAGTTTGCTCCCACTCTTCTGATTCCTTCAGCTCATTTGCTTTTTCAATGATTCCAAGCTTTTTATTAAAGTTCTCGTCTTCCTGTTCGCGAAGCTGGTCTATATTTTCACTTTTTTTCTCGTTAAAGGCGTCGGTAGCTGCCTTAAACCTGTCCCACATTTCGTTTTCATCTTTTTGAGGCAGGTTACCGATCTTTTTCCAGCGGCGATGCAGCTTATTTACCTTTCTGGACGCTTTGGCGATATCATCGGCATCAATCAGTGCTTCAGCTTCATCTATAAGCTGCTTTTTCTTTGAAGTAAATTTATCAATTTCTTTTCTGTACTTCGTATCGTACTTAAAGCGCATGGCGTGGAAACTATCCTGCGCGGCATGGAATCTGTCCCAGGTATCCTGATTTTTTTCGATGGGTACGCGGCCAATTCTTCTGAACTGCCGGGTGTAATCAGCCAGCTTTTTGTCCAGATCATTCCAGTCGGCTTTTTCGTCGGCCGAGCTGATGAACTCCTCCATCTTTTCAAGAATAACCAGTTTGCCGGTTAGGTTGTCCTCTTCCTGCTGTTTCTGTTTTACCAGCCGATCAACTTTGTGCTCTTCAAATGTGGTAAGCAGTGCATTGAAGGAGCTTTCAAGCTTTTCTTGTTCTGAAGCAGGTATGGGTTTAATCTGCTCCCAGCGGCCTTTAATTCGGGCAACATCGCGGGTATTGGCCCATTTTTCTTCATCAATAATTTGCTTTAGCTGTTTCAGCACGTCTTTTTTCTTTTCGAGATTCTCTTCTCGAATTCGCTTTTGCTCTTCATAATGAGCTTTTTTCTTCTCTTCTAATGCTTCGCGAAGAGTATCAATTTTTTTTCTGTACGGCTTAATGTCAGCGCCCTCGGTTTCGGGGCCATCACTCCACTTCAGGTCAATATTTTCGAACTCCATGGTGGCGTAGGCCCAATCGGCAAGCTCTGAAAGGGTTTCTGCCTTCTCTGCAAGTTTTTTGTAGTAATCTTCAGCTGTTTCTTCAACCTCTTCGGCCACAACGTCTTCAGCTTCTTCTTGCTTCTCCTCTTTTACAGGCTCTTTTTCAGTCTCAACTTTAGCATTGATCTCTACATTAACTTCACCCTCCGCAGCGGTACTTTCGGGTTCAACTTCTGAAGTCTCTTCTTCGGTTTTTACCTCTTCTTTTTCGGCAGAATTTTCTTTTTCTGCTGCTTCCAAAGGCTCCATTTCTGTTACCTCTACCGGTTCATCAGCTACTTCTTTTGGGGTAGTAAGTTCACTGAATTTTTCCTTGGCACTGCTTACCAGGCTTTCAAAATCACCTATGGCATCAGATGATAAAATCTCATCAATAAGCTTGCTGAAAGATGATTCAAGCTCGTCCACATCAGTTAGATTTGATGAAGCTTCAAAGAAACTCTCTACTTTTTCCGAAAGTTTTTCAAATGCACTTTTAAGTTCTTTATTTTTTTCTTCTGCAGAGTCCGGATCTACACTTCCAAGTGTTCTCTCTTCAAACAGATTGTTTCCTTTGAGTAGTACTTTCCCATCCTCTGTTATGTAGGCAAAGTTATTTTCAAAAAGGTGTTGTGTCTCAGGTTGGGTGTTGTTTTTTTTCTCAGTCAAAATACTGCCGGATTTGGTTGCAAAATTACGGCTCGAGGCCTTCTTTGTTAGCTTTATAGTTTACTGAACATTCAATATGGAATCAACTGCTGCGCGAATTCGGGAGTTCTTCCTTTTTACACCTTTAACCAATGCAAATTCTTTAGCGTTCTTTTAGAGAAAACCCCGGCGAACATTTTCGTATTGGCCTAAAATGAAAAAAGCCCCGGCTTCGGGGCTTTCCTTTGAATCGAATACGGTTAATTCTGTTTGAAGAGATGCACATCTCGCTGCGGGAATGGTATTGACAGGCCTTCCTTATCGAATGTTTTATATACCTGCTCGTTCATTCTGAAAAAGACCCCCCAATAATCGGCAGAGTTAACCCACGCTCTAACGGTAAAATCAACAGAACTGTCTCCAAGTTCTTTAACTGCTAAAAATGGTTCTGGTTCGTTTAGGATTCTTTCATCTTCAGATAATAAGCGCTTTAGTACTTCATACGCCTTATCTACATCATCACCATATGCTATTCCAAATGTCCAATCAACACGACGGGTAGGTTGTCTTGAAAAGTTTGTTAGAGAACCTGTTGAAAGTGGTCCATTTGGGATCAAGATGGTTTTGTTATCAGGTGTTGTTAATATGGTTACAAAAATTTGTATTTCTTTCACAGTACCCATATGCCCTTGCGCTTCTATAAATTCACCAACTTTAAAGGGTTTGAAGAAAAGAATCATTACACCCCCGGCAAAATTTTGCAATGTACCTGATAGTGCCAAACCAATTGCAAACCCAGCGGCACCGAGTATTGCAATGAAAGATGTCATTTCAACACCAAGAACACTAATTGCCGTAATGTAAACTAAAATTTTTAATAGAATAGAAGAGAGGCTTACTATAAAACTTTTTAAGGTTTTATCGGTATCTCCACGATCCAACCCCGTGCTTATACCTTTAACCAGTAGCTTTACAATCCAAAGCCCGATTATTAATGTTAAAATGGCAAAAACTAAATTTGAGCCATATTGAATAATAAATTCGTTTAAGTTTATCTCAGAAAAGTTCATTTTTTGATGTTAGTTATTGTTAGTGGATGATGTAAAAGAAGAAACTAAGAAAAAAAAATACTTCGTGTTTACTAATAACCAAAGGGAGGGGCTGATAGGATATTTTTAAAATAATTCTATCCGTGTAAAATAAGACTACCGAAGTATTTTTTACGTGTTTTTAATCGTAGGTTCAGATCAAAAGTTAGGCTAAATTTTGTGTAGCGGCAAACTTCGGTAGTCTCATACAGTTTTAAAGAATTAATAAGTTTTAGAGGAGATAGATTATGATTCCAGATGGCTCCGAAGCATCCAAGCTGTTTTTGAATGTACATTTAGCCTTTCAGTAAGCAAATCGATCGTTGATTCATCATCAGCTGCGTCGCACGCGGGCAGAACTTCGCGTGCAGTTCTCAGGATGGTCTCATTATCCACTGCAAGCCTTCGTACCATCTCGAGTGCTTTTGGCTGATCGATATCCTCTTTAATTGAAGTGATTTCTGAATACTCACGAAAAGAGCCTGGAGCTCTGTATCCAAGTGCCCGAATTCTTTCTGCAATTTCATCTATAGCTTCGGCAAGTTCTGTATACTGCTCTTCAAATTGAGCGTGTAATGAGTGGAAAAGCTCACCGGTAACATTCCAGTGATAGTTATGGGTTTTGAGATATACCATGTAGCTGTCTGCCAATACACGTGACAAGCCTTTTGCTATTTTTTCTCTGTTCTCCTTTGATATTCCAATATTCACATCCATGTCATTATCCATATTTGAGTGATTATGTAGTCGTTAGTAATATTTCTGATTCGTACTAATATGACAATAATCTATAGATAACCATTCCAAAAATTCGAATTTGGTTATGGACTAAAGTGTATATTATGAGGAACATTAACTGTAAGACTCTACAGCTTCCTCGATAGACCTGAAGTGCTTGAAAACTGTAATTAGCTTGGTTACAACAAGTAGGCTTTCAATTTTTTTATCGGCACGGCAAATTCTTAAGTCTCCACCTGCTTTTTTCATTGTAGTCAGCCCTCCAATAAGCATGCCAAGGCCGGATGAATTCATAAACTTAACCTTGCCAAGATCAACAACTACGTTTGTTTTTCCATCTTCTACCAAAGAGTGCAAAAGTTTGGTAAAATCTTCTGTGCTTGGCCCGCCCATTACATTCCCCTTCATCTCAATTATTACACAACCGTACTTCTCAGCCACATTCGTTTTCATATGTTTTTTAACCTGTATGTTTAGTTAATAAGATTAGATACTATTTAAACAATTTAAATCAGATATTCAGAAAAAAGTAAAAAATTATTTCTATTGAGTACTTTTCTGCAGTATTTCTGGCACTAAAATGTTCCAAAATGCCCTGTGAATTGATTTCTTGTTGGCTCCCAGCCAACGGATACACCAAAGTCGAATGCGAGATTGCTTAGCCTGAATCGAGAGCGGATTCCGATCCCAAAGACAGACCTTGATGAGTTGATTAGATCACTGCTGTTGAGGTCGGTTACGGTTTGGGAGAACATCACCAGGTAAATTCCAGAAAGGTATACAGGGAAAAGCAACCCGCCATCATCCGGAAATACGAGTGGGATTGTGTAACGGTTCGACAATATACCCACGTTATTTGCTCCAAGAAGTGGTATTTCTGAGAAACTGTCAGAATATTGCGAAATTACATTGAACACGGGGACTGTGGTTTGAGAAAACACCTGCAGAGAGGTTCTCAGGGACTGATTCCAGCGTGAAAGTGGTGAAACATAGGTTATGGCTCCGGCCCTTATTCCCTTTCGCTGAGACAGGTTGCCAACAGTGTTCAAAGGGCCTGCATCTATGTTGATGGTATCATCATTCAGGCCATACCGGGCTTCAGCAAAAAGAACGAGGCCACTATTAGGCTGAAAGTCTCTGATAAACTGCCGAACACGGTAGTTGAAAACCGATCTCAGGCCAATGGTGTGGCGGGTTCCAAACTCTGATACAGGAGAAGATTCCCGGAACGGATCGACAAAGCGAATTTGCGATACAAAATATTGCGGCTCAACAAGAATTGATGAAAAGCGCACATTGCTTTCTAAACGAAACCGGATGGGCACCTTCAATGAGGCCCCGCGTGATTGCTGCATCAGCGTGATGATTTGATCACGAATGGATTCGTCTTCACTTTCAACACGAAAGCCGGTTATAGCCGGGTTATTGAATGCTTCAAGCTGAAAGCCCGGGAAAAAGCGTTTGTTGCTATAGGTGATGTTTCCCCAAAGTCTGTCAGCGTAGTGGTTTACGTCCAGCGTGTATGATTGGCGGCTCATTACGTCCACACTTTCGATGTTCACACCGATTTTATCAAACCCGCCAACGCTCTCAATATCCGGTGCCCAGAAACGTGGTTTTAGCCAGCTCAATCCGGTGCTGAATGGCTTTGGTTCCCATTCATTATAGTCAAAATCGAGCTCCCTGTTCATTAGCGGCCTTTCCATGGCACGAGCAATATTGCTGTTCATACTCCATTCTTCCGGGGAAACTTGCCTGCGTTCCAGCTCATAAACAGCAACAGTAAAAATTTTGTGTTCATTTATCATTTGTTGAACAAATGCAATGGCAGAGGCATCAGGTGAGTAGGCCGGTTCGTAAGCGTTATGCAAACTTTGAGTAAGCTCCGTTACGGATTGCTTATTAAAGTCATATTCATAAATATTCATGGTGCCGGTAAAATCACTCACAAAAAGAATTTTTTCTTCAGAAGGGTGCCAGGATATATCGTAAACCGATCCATGTTCAAAAACAATGGAAGGGGCACTGGTGAGCAGCTCGGTGGTTGATGACAAATCATCAAACCAGATAGCCTGTACACTTTGAACTCTGCCGATGATTGCAGCATGATTTTCACGATGTGGATTTTTTGTAACCTGCACTATGGATGAGTGCTCGGGACGCAAAAAACGTGAGATAATTTCACCGGTTTGGCTATCAAGTGCTACAAGCTCCATTTCGTTGGCAACGGTTTGCATTGCATAAACCGTGTTGCCTGTTTTGTGTGGAGAGAATAGCCTGGCGCCTTCTGTAAGCCTTTCTGATTGCCCACTTTCTATGCTGAACCTGTTCAGATCAGCCAAAAAAAGATTATCGTATACAGAATCAGCGTAATATCTGGAGTAGGTGATGGTGCGCTCATCAGCGTCAAAGTGGTAGATATAATCTGAGGTGACAGATACTTCATGCAATAGCTGCGGCTTGCTTTGGCCAATCTGATAGGTATAAAAGCCGGATGTCAGGTTGCAAGCTCTGCTAAAAAAGAGGATGGTTTCAGCATCAATCCACTGGGGTCTGTTCTGCCTGAGGCACGTACCAGCAGCTGGAATTTGGTCGGGATTAATTCTTGAATCTCTGTTTATTGCAGCAACTCTGGCTTCTTCATCTCTTTTTTTCTCCTCACTGAATATATCATAAAGTTGATTTGGCCAGAGCCCGGTTGATCGCCGAAGAGCAGTTCCGAAGCCTAAAAAAGGCCATTTGTAGTGAAATTCGATCGCTTTTTTTATGGATTCATTTCCATATGTATTAATCAGCCAATTGCTGAATTCATATCCACCAATATAGTGGCGGTCGAAAGGCGGGGTGAAGTCGGTAACATGAAGCAATTGCCCCATAGACCATTCTCTGCGTGTGTCGAGGTGGGCATTGAATTGATTTCTGAAAAATGCGTGGTGACCGCGACCGGCACCCGGTATAGTGTTGTGGCTTTCGTGGTGAACCGCAATACCCTCGAAAACCCCAAGCGGAGCAGCACTGTGAATGGAACGACGAACATCGGGTGAAAATAGCCCTATAGCCCGCGAAAACGATAGCGGGTTTACATTAAAATGCAGCGCATGCACCAGTTCGTGGGGAACAACCAGTTCGAGCCAGTCGCCCGATCTCGGATTCATGGTTTTACCCACAATAGGGGAAAGCTCAATTTCTGAACGAAAATTCAGCGGAGAAACAAAGCCATTAGAAAGGTCGTTTTCGGGATTGATGATAAATGGGAAATTACGAAGGCTTCCTCCGACCAATGCCTGAATATCGGCATAATCGCTTTCCAGGATTGCAAGTGTGCGGAAAGCCTCACTTTGATAACGCTCTGGGTAGATCACTCTGAAGCGCTCGGTATTTATCTCCATCCAGTTTTGGCCCGGCGCTCTGTATTGCGTTGAATAGAGCTGTGCAATGGCAGCATCGGCGGCAAAAAAAATAAGAATGAATATCAGTATGAAGCGTTTTTGCATGGGGCTAATCTCAAATAAAGAATATCTAATAAATGTAAATAAGAGCAAATATTGTAAGGAAGATTATTCCTGATACGCTCAGCCAGTATAACCAAGGTTTGGCCTTAGCGATTCGTCCACTTCCGGTTGATGTATCAGTTTGTGATTCATAAACGCAAGCACAGGTGCGGTTAAAAAGGAAAGCGTAGTTGCAAGATCAATCAAAAAACGAAACTGATCGCCAAGCAATAGCAGCAAGAGCAGGGTGCCGGTGCTTACTCCTACAAATAGATAGCCATGAAGTGATGATTTAGAGCCGATCTCCTCAGGTGTGTTTTTTTGAATACGTATAAATTGTGTGAGAACCTTGGTATAGGTGTCGGTTACGGTGAGCGTCGTGCTAAACATTGTGGTGAATGCACAGATCACAATAATCAGATAAGCCCAGTCGCCCATTGAGCGTGTATAAAGTTCAATAAGCTGATTCGAAAAACCAGCAGCACTTGTGGCAAATTCCTGGCCTGAACCATACATCACAATTGCACCGAGTGTTAAAAAACTTAGTGCGATAACTCCGGCACCGATGTACCCAAGGTTAAAGTCGAAGAGAACTTTGTTGAGCCGGGGTTTTATTCCGGTTTGTTTGATGCGTTCAATCGTCCAGATAGATTGCCATGCGGCGGCGTCAATTGGTATGGGCATCCAGCCCATCAGGGCAATGAGAAATGCCACCCCGGAGACGGTCCATACCCCGGGTGCAATCAGATCGGGCATGGGTTGATAACCCACATTCACAAAAGCCAATATCATTGCTGTAATGGTTGATAGTGCCAGAATTGTCATCAACACTTTTATGGCCACGTCGAGCATGGCATAGGTGTTGCGAACCAGATAGAGTACAGATAGAAATAAAATAATTGTACTCCATACCGGAATTGGCAGATCTATTCCGGCAAGGCTTGCTGTTACCATAGTTACAGCTGCATGTACGGCAAACATGGTTGTAACTGTAAAAAGTATAAAAATCCAGAAAGCAGCGCGGCTCATTTTAGCATAACCTTCAATCATATTTTTGCCGGTAGCCAACGCATACCTGGGGCCAAACTCCAAAAATGGGTATTTGAAAAAGTTGGCTAGTACAACAGCCCAAACAAGGGCGAAGCCAAACTCTGCACCGGCCCTGGTTGATTGTACAAGGTGCGATACCCCAATGGCTGCAGCAGCCATAATAAGGCCCGGGCCAAGACTGTTTCGTATGCCGCGGAGAGTTAGCGTACTCATTAAGATTTATAACATTAAAAATATGTGGCTTACAATATAGCAGAACATAAATTTACAACCACTATTGCTTTGTATTCTTCCGAATAAATAGGAACCTTTAAAGGTATATTTTCTTTATTTTTTATGTAAGAACATTATAACATTAAGAAACAGGATTGAATAGGTATGGTAAGCGAAAAAACAATTCATGAACTCATCGAAAAAAATAGTGATGTCTCAGTAACCATAACCCTGCCAACACATAGAAAAGGAGAAGAATCAAAACAAGATCCCATCCGTTTTAAAAACTTATTGACAAAAGCCACCGAAAAAATAACTGATATTAATCCGGAAAATGGCTTCGCCGACAACCTTCTGAATGAAGCGAAATTACTTCTTGAAAAACCACTCTTTTGGTCGCATGTAGACAGAGGACTTGCCATCTATATTTCTGAAGACCGCTTTGATGTTTACAAACTTCCGTATGAAGTGGAAGAGCAGGTTTTCGTAAACAATCATTTTATGATTACACCACTCTTGCCAATGACCAGCATGGACGGGGCATTTTCTGTACTTGCCGTTAGCAGGCAAAAAATAAGGTTGTTGCTCTGCACCCGTAACGAAGTGGAGGATATAACACCGGCTAACATTCCACTGTCAGTTGAAGATTATCTTGAGATTGACCCTGAAAAGCAGCTTCAGTTTCATTCGGGCTCAAGAGGGCAGAGAGCGGTCTATTTTGGCCACGGTGCTAACGAAGAAGATAAACTGATCATCTTGGAAAGTTTCTATCGCGAAATTGAAAAAGAGATTACAAAGGTTCTTAAGCAGAATAATTATCCACTGGTACTCACCGGCCTTAATGAGAATATTGGTGTATATAGAAAAGTAAACTCCTACAATCGCACTCTCGATGAAATTGTGAAGAGAAACCCAGACGAGTTGAAAGACAAGGAACTGAAAGACAGGGGTTGGGAACTGATTCAAACATACTTCCTGGGGGATATGTATAAATCACTCAAAAATCTAAAAAAATTAACCAATGATAAGGTTTCGAATAACCTGGGAGAAATTGTAGAAGCCACAGTTATGGGTAAAGCTCAAACCATTTTTATCTCGAAGGGTGAGAAAAAATGGGGTTTTTATGATGAAGAAAACCACACTGTGCAATATAGCAACAACCCGAATGGCAATGATGTTGAGCTTTTAAACTGGCTCTCAATAACAGCATTTAAGACAGGCAGCAAAGTGTATATGCTTCCCAAAGAAGAGATGCCTATTCGTTCTACGGTAGCAGCAGAGTACCGATTTTAAACACATAATTAATCTGACCCATAACCGGCACTCATCTATATTGATGATGCCGGTTTTTTTCCATGTACGACCCCACTTTTTTAATCAGACTGGTGAATGCCCGCATGCCATATGGGCGTTTTAAAGGTAGGTTTATAACTGAATTGCCGGTTTTTTATCTTGAATGGATTCATAGAAAGGGGTATCCGTCCGGTAATCTTGGGCAATATCTATCAACCATGCACGAGGTTAAGATCAACGGGCTCGAACATATTTTAAAACCAATCATCAGGGATGAGCGAGTGAAGTGACCACCCGACATTCCTGCAAAATTTTATCAATAACATAAAAATTTATGCTTGTACTTGTAATTAACTGCGGCAGTTCTTCCGTGAAATACAATCTTATCCAAACGGAAGATGAAAAAGAGGTATGCAGCGGAATGGTAGAAAGAATTGGCGCGGTAACCGCCATCATTAAACATCACCCTGCCAATTCCCCTAAAACCAAACTCACGAAATTTGTTGCCAACCACAGCGATGCGCTTCAGGAGATTCTAAACTATCTGCTTGATGAAGACAATGCCATCATAAAAACGCCCGATGATATCAAAGCCGTAGGCCATAGGGTAGTTCACGGGGGTGAGATGTTCAAAGATTCCGTTCTCATTGATAATATTGTGAAAGATGCCATTGAGCAGGCATTTGACCTTGCACCACTTCACAATCCGCCAAATCTTAAAGGGATTGAAGCAGCAGAAGAGCGGCTACCAAACATACCGCATGTTGCCGTATTTGATACGGCTTTCCATCATTCACTGCCACCGCACGCCTATCTTTACGGTATACCAAACCGTTTATACAGACGGCATAAAATCCGGCGGTATGGTTTTCATGGTACCTCTCATTATTACGTAAGCCGGCAGTATTATAAACTGACAGATAAACCAAAAGCCGATACGAAAGTAATCTCTTGCCACCTTGGTAACGGTGCTTCCATAACGGCTATAGATGGAGGCGATTCGGTGGATACATCCATGGGTTTTACTCCGCTATCAGGAATGGTAATGGGAACCCGAAGCGGTGATCTTGATCCTTCTATCTTATTTTATATCATCGAAAAAGAGGAGCTACAGCTTAACAGTTTACACTCCATGCTGAACCGCCACAGCGGGCTTTTGGGTTTAAGCGGTTATGCGAGTGACATGAGAGACCTCATTGCAGAAGCAAATAATGGTGACCGGCGCTGCCAGCAAGCCATTGATGTATTTTGTTACAACATAAAAAAATATGTGGGCTCGTACATGGCCACGATGAATGGTTGTGATGCCATTCTTTTCACTGCAGGTATTGGCGAAAATTCTGCCTACATAAGAGAAAAGGGCTTAGAAAACCTGGAAGTAATGGGCATTGAGCTTGATAAGGAACGAAACGAAAATGCAAAACGAGGCGAAATCACCAAAATAAGCACCGATAGTTCAGCTACAGATATCTACATTGTACCCACAAACGAGGAGCTTGTAATTGCGATAGATGCTGCTAAGATTGCATCAGCCAGCAATCAAAGTCCATGGGTTTAGAATGCAGGAGTCTGCAATTCGGTTAATAAGGGGCTTTAACCCTGATTTAATATCGAATTCAGATTGCTACTAATCTTCAGAAAAGAAAAAACCCCGTGCGATATTCTCGACGGGGTTTAATTTTTGAATGCGTTTTTCAGCTTAGATTAGTCTTCTATCTGAAAACTTTCCTGTTGTGGAACTGCACTTTCAGTTTGTGATGGTGCTGTAAAATCCATCTGCTCAATAGGCTCGCCGCCAAAGCCACTCTGCTGAATGGTGCTTTGTGTTGCACCTCCTCTGTCGATGGCAAAGTTAGCCAGTACACTTAAACTCAGGAAAAGGGTAGCCAGTATTGCCGTAGTTTTGGATAACAGATCGGCTGTTCTGCGAGCTCCCATGGATGCACCACCTGCCATACCTGCCGCCAAACCACCGGAAAGTCCCTCTTTTTGTCCGGGCTGTAAGAGCACTACTACAATTAACAAAATGCAGATTAGTGTAATGAATGAAATAATAATTCCGTAAAGCATAATTTTTTTGATCTATCGATTTATTGCAAAGAGAGTAAAAATATCACTATTTCAACTTTAAAAAAAGTAGTAAGAATATAACGGTCTACTCTCTGATTATTGCACCCCATTTCTCTGTTTCTTTTACTTCGGAATAGGCTGAATGAGTTTAGGGTCGTTATTTTTCAGGTCGTTTACTTTTTTACTCACCTTTAATACAGACAAATCTGTTAACATATAGAGATCCTTTGAACGTGTAATAAGTTCTTCCGTGCTAAGATTATCTCCCACCCAGCCTTCAGAAAGAGAGCGATCTAACAGAAGCGGCATCTGCTCTGTCATGGGTTGTATTAAGGTGTTCGAATCTGATGTTACCAGCGTTACCGTATCATTCTCATAGTCATAGAAAGCCGCGACCGACATCACACTATCATTCAGCATTCGTACGAAAAATGGTTGCTTGTTGGGGTCGTCTTTTTTCCAGATGTAAAAGCCGCTCATAGGTACTGCACATCTACTGGTTTTCTTAGTTTTTAAAAAGCTTTTCAGATCATCTTTATAGATTGAAAGATCTTTACGATCAGATTCACTTGTTTCACCCCATCGTACTCGTTTTATTTCCAGTTCATTCGTTTCGCTATTCTTTAGAATCACTGGTAATTGATTTCCCGGTGCGATGTTATAGGATGGCTCAAAGATCACCTCTTTTTTGGTTTTCAAACCGTAATAGTCCTCAACCTCTTCTTTGCCTGCAAAAAATGCTACTCTGTTAACCATAAATAAAACTGTAAATTAGTTTTGTTTCCTCTTTACTGCTCATCAAACGTACTGTATCAACAAGTTTGAAGTGTTCTCAATTTCACTTCATAAATGTTTATATGCTAAAATATACCACTTATACCATGAAATCCATCTTTTACAATTCTGATGAGCAGCGCATCCGGGCTTTTTGGAGGATTTCACTTGTAACGGTATCCATTTTTACACTTTTTACTTTTTGGGTATTTCTTACGAATGATTTTATCTGGATGATGAGCGGCTTGGCTGTCATAACTTTTCTTGTAATTTTATTTGCCTGCCCTGCCCTCGATAAGCGCCCATTCAAAGAAATGGGATTTACACTTAGTAAAACCTGGGCGAAAGATCTTGGAGCGGGACTGTTTATTGCAGCTCTTACGATGAGTTTGATGTCTCTTGTGATGTGGCAATTTGGATATCTGCAAATCAATATCAGTCCTGATGCAGAAATGAGCTCAGAGTTTATCC
>REDS01000043.1 GCA_007693395.1 Balneolaceae bacterium
GTTCCCGTATTTTTAAGCTGTTCAGTTGCAGGATCGGCATATTTTCTGAACTGAATCTCTGCCACAGGCATCATTCCTCCATAAGCCAAACCTACCGACCTGCCAATGATGCCCTCTTCGGATAGACTGGTATCAAAAACCCGGTGTTCACCAAATTTACTTTGCAAACCCAATGTTGCTGCATGCACTCCCCCTTTTGCGCCCACATCCTCACCAAAGACTAGTATTTTATCATTTATCTCAAGCTCATACTCCAATGTTCGGCGAACAGCCTCAACAATATTGATCCGCTGCTTTTCAGGTTTCGGCTCAGTTGTACTATCCGGTTTTTGATATCCTTCAGCGAACGGGCCTCCAATCTTCTGGATCTCGCTATATCCCGTTGAAAACGTACTTTTTAATGTTGTTTGATCCGGATCAGTGCGGTTCCAGGCGTTCTCGGCTGCTCTCTTTGCTATTTGCTTACTCTTTTTTTCCAGTAAATCCCACTCTTTTCCAGATATACTATTGGGGACAGCAAACTTTTTAAGCTTTATGAGAGGGTCGTTTTTTAGTTCTTTTTTCAAAAGCTTTTCATCCTTGTACGCCTGATTATCCTGATAAGAGTGGCCGGTAAGCCTGGGGACCGTGAGACGGATTAATGCAGGCCCCTTTCTTTCACGAACGTATGTAGTGGATTGAGATATCAGTGATGAAGCTTCTTCGGGTGAGGTACCATCACCGCTAAATATCCGGAGATTTTTAAATGACCGAAGATTGTTCGCGATATTGCCTCCCGGAGTCTGTAATTCGCTGCTAACCGAGATACCGTAACCATTATCTTCTATAAAAAAGAGTACAGGCAGGTTTAGCGTTGTTGCCATTGTTAATGCCGACCAAAACCCATTTGTGGCCACAGAACCGTCTCCGCCAAGAATAACGGATAATGCACCCTGATACGATTCATCCTGTAAATGCTCCTGCCGGTATTCAATAGCCTGTGCATAACCAACAGCAGGTGTGTATTGCGAGCCAACATCTCCCGCCATTGGTAAAACTTTCGGGCTGTTATCGCCGGCCATGTTACAAACTACACCGATATCCCGCCCATCACTGTATCCGCCTGATTTTGCCATATCGGATGCGAGGGCGTCCTCCGGGGTTAAACCGAGCGTGAGCATCAGGGGCCTTGATCTATAGTAGGCGCTCGCTGCATCTTTTGGATGATGCAGCTTCATCCCAAGAAGTATCTGAGCCAGCTCATGCCCTTTTGCCGAAAATTGATAGAGTACTTTTTTTTCGGGCACCAGTTCGTTCTCTTCGATGTTATCTATCGCCCGCGACAATAACATAATCCGCGCAACTTCTTTCCAATCAATAGTGCCTTTCACCGATTTTTTACTCGCCATGCTCCTAATAGTTCTAGCTGTAAATTTCTTCTGTAATATTCAAATAACTTTGTTCAAAATGCTGCATATCCTCTTCTGTGCCAATTGTTATTCTGATGCAATTTGGCAATCCAAAAGCCTGTGTTCTTCTTAAGATAACACCTTGTTCCAGCATGCTTTGCGTAAATTTTACTGCTGATGCATCATCGTCGCATATCATTAATACAGAGTTTGATATAGACTTTACATACTGTACGTCATGTTCATCAAAAAATCTGTAGAGCTGTTCCCTACCTTTTACTACTCTTTCAACGCTTTTTTTGATGAACTCAGAATCATCAAGAGCAGCAAATGCAGCAGCCTGAGCTAATGTTGTTGGTTCAAACGTTAGTCTGGTTTTGGTCATTTGAGTGATAAGATCAGGATGTGCTATTCCATAACCAACACGTAAACCGGCCAAGCCGTATGCTTTTGAAAATGTGCGCAGAATAATCACATTATCTCTTCGATATTCCATCGCTTTAGGATAATCTTCTATTTCACCGGCATACTCAAAATAGGCTTCATCAGCTATGATCAATACATTTTCGGGTACACCATCAATCAGTCTTATATAGTCAGCTTTTGATAGGTATGTGCCTGTAGGGTTATTTGGGTTTGCGATATACACAAGCTTCGCTCCCTCTTTTGCGGCACCGATAATTCCATCTACATCAAACTTATAATTCTTAGTGATTGGAATTTTCTTCACCTTTACACCCCTCACCCCGGCTTGCACATAAAAGCCTACAAATGTTGCATCGGCAGTAACTGCATTTTCACCGGCTTTGAAAAAAGTGCGGCATATTACAGAGATCATACTTTCAGATCCCGCTGTTATCATGATATCTTCTTCATCCACAGCGTGTAGTCCGGATAACTTTTTTCGCAATTTTTGTGAAACCGGATCGGGATAATCCTGTATATATTTCGATGCTTCTGCAATGGCATGTGCGGCCACCGGGCTGAAACCCATCCGGTTTTCATTCGATGCTAATTTTGAAATTCTTGTTGGCCTGTAAACTTCCATCACTTCAGCAATGGTTCTTCCTGCCACATAAGGTTTCAGATGTTTAATGTTTTCAGGTATCAGGCTGTCAATATTCATTTGATGAAGTTTCTGTAATTAAGCAGTAATCTTATAATAGTTCGATTATCTTGTGTTCGAACATAATAGATAATATCCGGCACCATAAAAGCGCTTCCAAATATAAAAAACACTTCGAATGATTTTTAGTATGAAATGTTCTTTTTATACTATTACTGTTTAAAAGATTTAAAAAATTCATCATGCAAAAACATGTTATTATAACCGGAGCCAGCAGGGGAATTGGTTTCGAAACAGCAAAATATCTTGCCTCAAAAAATACATTGGTCACGGCAATTGCTCGATCAGTATCAGGTTTGAGAGAGCTAAAAGCGTTCAACAATGAAAACATTTTCACTCTGCAACTTGATATTACCGATCCGAAATCATCCCATGCGATAATAAATCATCTGAATAAAAGCGAACTTTATATTAATGGAATACTTCACAATGCAGGGCTTCTTATTAACAAGCCATTCATGGAACTGAGCGATGCTGACTGGGAGTCGCAATTTCGCGTTAACCTGCTTTCCCCGGCAAGATTAACAAGAAACCTTCTGGACAGGTTCAGTGATAACTCACATATTCTTAATATTGGCAGTATGGGTGGTTATCAGGGGAGTTCAAAGTTTTCCGGCTTAAGTGCATACAGTGCTACAAAAGGAGGTTTAGGTATTCTTACTGAGTGTCTTGCAGCTGAACTTGAAAGCAAAAATATTTCTGCCAACTGCTTATGCCTTGGTGCTGTACAGACCGAAATGCTCGAACAGGCTTTTCCCGGATTTAAAGCTCCGATTCAGGCAAATTCAATGGCTGAATATATCGGAGATTTTTTGTTATACGGCCATAAATTTTATAATGGGCAGATTTTACCAGTAACAATTGGCAACCCAACTTAGTCAGATATCATGAAAAAAAACGTCATTTCAATCATCATTTTTTGTCTCTTTTTTCTTTACAATACTCCAACTATCAATGCACAATCAGGAGAACTGATAGGTGGTAATATATTGAATAGTGCTGTTACAGGTACCACACTTGGAGTGTCTTTAATGATCTTAAATAACGACAGTAATTTGACCCCGCTTCGGATAGGGCTTGGCGCTGGTATCCTTGCCGGTGTAGGCCTGGCCATTTATGATGTTGCCACACTTCCGCAGGGACAACAATTTTTCATTTCCGGAGTATTTAATGATGGCGCTAATTCATCTATCATCATACTGCTGGATACAGCATATGGAGCAGCTCTCGGTGCTGCAATGGGTGCTGCCGTAATTTTGATTACGAACAATTCTTTCATCGATGGTGTAAAGTATGGAGCAAGTGTAGGCGCATGGGCTGGATTTGGGTTTGGCCTGATAGACAGCTTTTCGTTAGCTGAACGAAACCGAGACTTTGTTTCCGCACTGTTTAACGGGCGAAGCTCACTTTTTGAAATTGAAGGCAGTAATACGCGCCTAAACTTTATTGAACCTGGCCTCTTCGCTCATAACGAAGTAAATGGACAATCAATTGAGTACACTGTTAGGCCCACGATCAATTTCTTATCATTGAGAGCCCGTTTCTAAACATAAATCTCACTCTTTAACCTTTGCAGTTGCGAGTGATCTTAGAAGCTCCTTTACGGTGTTTAAATGACCGGATATAGATGGGTTTAGTCCATCACTTAGATAGTACCAGGCTTCAGGTGGATTACCCATTCTTCTGCCCAATGGATCGACGATATACCCTTTCTTTCCGGTAATTACTTCGCGGATCTGGCTTAGATCTGTTGATTCAATATCAAATTCAAACAGTTCCATCTTTTCCAGAAGTCCCGGAATAACGGGAACCGGTGTAATCCAAACCGGAGGATTTTCAGTAACTGTGGCTATAGCATCTTCAATTGTAGATAAATTTTCCCACGTTTCTGATAGAGGTACCAATGTTCTGCCGGGAGCAAAATTCAGGCGCTGTGCATCGAATGTGCCAAGACTAACAATCACCCAATTTGGCTCGTGTGATAGTACATCACGGTTCATTCGTCTTAGTGCGTCCGAAGATGTGTTGTTTGATATACCTGCGTTGATGAAGGTAAATTGTGCTTCCGGAACGGTTATGTTGAGAACATACTGCAATATTTCAAACCAACCCTGCTGATCATCCGTAGCTGAATCACCAAAAGCAACAATCACATCATCATTAGAAAATGGCAGCTGATCAAGCCAGTCTATCACTTCATCATCTTTCAATAGTTCAAGTGCTGCTTTTTTGGCATTCTCTTT
>REDS01000174.1 GCA_007693395.1 Balneolaceae bacterium
GTAGTGAAAATGTAGTCTCGTTCATGTTGATTCGTGAGAGCGCGCAGAATCGGTTGGGTTCTGCGCGTTTTTGTTGAACTTAATTGCTTGGTTCAATTTCAATAAAAAGATAATTTTAGCAATCCACTGTCACTTCCATCATTGCTTTCAAAAAGTGCAGGATATCATGAACTACGACAAAACCAAATACAGAGCCTGGAAGTGGTATCATCCGGTGATGTTGCATTGGATGGTTAACCCCGGATTGGTCATCAACGAATTGATGTTGGGTCAGAGAGTGCCAAAGCTCACCCTGATTGAAAAGAACCCTGCCAAATCGCTGCCCGAAAAAACGGTTATTCCCTGTCCTCATTGCGGAACCATGCATTCGGGACTGAAATGGTCTGCTCGCAACAATGCATTTAAGAACTGGTTCGGCCTGTATTGCGACCAATGCGGAGAAACCATTCCATGCCTTTGGAACATTACAAGCCTGGTGATTCTCGCGCTGACTTTTCCTTTGTGGATAGGGTTCAAAAATAGCTGGAAGAGTAGTTGGTTACAGAAACAACCGATGCGCTATGAGAACCTCAATCTGGAAAACGCAGTCAATTCTCTGGAGGGCTATGGATGGGTTAAAATGGGTATCTCATGGGGCTTTTTCATGTACATCATCATGACATTTGTGTTCCCTTGGCTTTCAGGTGATGCCATTGTGTTGAAAAAAGCGCTGATCGCCATACCCATTTGGGCCACTGGCGGACTGGCATTTGGTTACACCATGAAACTGGTCAACGGAAAGAATGGGCGTGACCGCAAAGGTGTGTAAAGGACCTGAGGAATTGGTTTTTACATCAACGTTTCCTGCTGAGGAAATGCTTAATTTGTGCGTTTTACTGGGAATTGCCTACGTGATGCCCTCCTAAACCGTGCAATGTCCAACAAGCCAATCTGTTGGGTGGCTTGTGGGTTGTTGTTTCACTTCGTTCTACGGCTTGATCATTGAGGAATAGTAACTAAAAAATGTCTATCCATTTCATTGCAGTACGTAAATAGGTTACGTTGTGGGGTCATTCCTTTGTACGAATACAAGAAGTTATGACGACACACGAATTTTTCCGGCAATTTCCAAATGAAGCGAGTTGTATCCTTCATTTGAAAGAACATAGAGAGTCCAACGGCCCTTTTTGCCGCAGGTGCCAATCTAATCGTTTCAGTTGGATATCTACCCGAAATTATCGGCAGTGTATGGATTGCAAGGCGATCACCACCTTTCGCAGTGGCACCATCATGATGCACAGTAAGCTCAGTATCTTGACTTGGTACACATGTATTTATCACATGATTTCTTCCAAAAAAGCCTTAGCTGCTCTGGATATGCAATGCCGTCTTGGCCTTAAGCGCTATGAGCCTGTATGGGTGATGATGCATAAGATAAGAGTGGCCATGGGTCATCATGTGGGTGCATAACCTTGAACAGCGTTGTGGAGGTTGACGATGCCTTTCTGGGAGCGGTAAAGATAGACCCTGACCCGGATGCCGACATGTTTAATCGTGGAAGAGGCAGTAAAAAGAAAGTGCCTGTTCTGCTTGGAGTAGAATCGGTTGAGTGCACCATGCCTAAAAAGAGGAAGAACTTGATTGAAAACACTCGCGCCGGTTTGCTTCGCACAGATTACCTCTTGGCCAGAAGGGAGAAACAATGACCTCCAAAATTGCCAGGTGGCTTCACGCGGATTCGCTTATCAAATCTGACGCATACCCGGGATACTCCAAATTCAACCAAATTTTGAACCGAAATTATGCAATTGGAGGGAGTGCTAAGACCATAACTGCCAGAATAACAGTCTTTAATGTGTACCTGTTTACCTGCCGGAGGCATGGTAGGCGGGCTTGCATTAGTTGTGGTAATCCAGAATTAGCTAATCACTTTTACAGTGCAGCGCAGCGCTGCGGCGGAGCCTGTCGAAGGCAACCGGAAAAGTTTGATTTTCTTCATCGAATGTTCATTAGGCCAAAGCCAATGCATATTTTGGGTTAATACAAGGGTAATAGATGTTTTTCAAGGCTATTCATTTCTCATAGAAGGGTGAAATATTACTCAATAAGTTATTTTCACCTGATTTATGGGTGATTTCCACGTGTATTTTTCAGACATCATTTTATTGATTTGCACATTGGGATAGAAAAACCGATCATCAAATGGCAGGTTCTGGTTCGAATAGGCTGATTATATGTGTGAAGCTTTTTTGTGTAGCGCCGAAGTCTAATTATATAACTACATGTAGTCATTCCGCATTGAATGTTCAGCGCAGATATTTACGGTCGATAAAAAACGATAAAGACTCGGTGAAGCATCATTTGGATTCGACGAGCGCAAAATTGTTGTATAGTGCTCGAGATAGTTTGAAGTAAATTTTATGAATTACCTGAAAAATATTAATTATGACTTACTTTTTTCAACGGCGGTGTATATAGTCTTGGCGATTGGTGTAAGCGGATGCGCTCCTTCTTTTTGTCAATGTGTTCGACTCGAGTCAGAACTTGAGTTTGTTGGATATGATAATGATATGAAAGTGAAAAAATTACGTGATTGCTATGAGGCTTATGGGCATCTGTCGGATGAGGACAGAGATCGCAGGTATCACGTGGAGTGTAAAAAATGAAAGGGCCTGTTTTTGCGCCGCTCTTGTGTTAGTGAGTACCAATTGATAATGACCAAAGAAAAAAAAGATAAAATTGTGAACCTGCATTTAACCAAGGAAGGAGTTTTTATTTTGGATGAGCAACTTTCCCGCGAAGTGGTTCTGGGTCTTTCTAAAAATGGCGCGCCTTACGGCCGCTCTTTGGAGGTTAAATCTAGACGTGGTTCTGTGCAATTTGTTGTAAGTCTGCCATCTTTGAAGATTCAAGATCCGCTGAATTCTCTCAGTTCCGTGCTTTGCTTAGATGAGGCAGAAGGGTCCTATCTCTTTGAAATGGTCGGAAATTTTGGAGGGCAGGGAGGGCCGCATTTTATGTCTGAGCTGTTTAGTTGGTTAAAGTTGTGGAACGCAGCATCCGGTAACGATTTGAGGTCATTAAAGTGGACAACAACTGGTTATTTTTGGACATTCAGTGATGAAAGTACTTTGCCTATTGCCATCTCATCTGAACCTGTTAAGTTGGCAGAAGACGGTAACGAAGTGAGGTACATTTGTTTTGAAATAACAGTTCTGAACGCGAAAAGGGATGGGGAATTGAGACATAAAAGAGAACCCGACAATGATGAAAATGGAGGAAGTAGAGTATTGAACATTGGCTTCACAAAACGAGAAGAGGAGGTGCTGTTGCTTCTTCGGCAAGGCATGACATCCCGTGAAATTGCGGACTTGCTTTTTGTCAGCGAACACACTGTTAAGAATCACAGAAAGAATATGATGAGAAAGGCAGGGGTTAGCAACGTAATTGAACTTTTGAATAGAACTGTGAATCTTAGTTTGGGTGAACAGTGATTTTAGCCCCCTAATGTTTCTGCAAATGGCGATAAGTAACATGTGGTTGTGTTCATCGAGATTGGTGAGGTTGTGGATTTCAATGATGAAAAGGGATCGAAAACCTTGGATTTATATTTTATGCTGCGGGTTATGTGTTATTGTTTTGGTTTCGAAAACCGATGTCCAGGCGCAGGAGGGTAGAATAATAGCCTTGCCCGAAGTACAAACAATTGTACAAAATCAGGAATTTGACATTTTGTTTCGGGTTGAGCCAGGTAGCTTGCCGGTATCGGTTGTTGATTTTTATCTGCGTTTTGACCCGGAATACATCCGCTGCATAGGTATCGAGAATGTTGAAAGCCCGTTGAATCTTCGGCAGATTGAGCCGGTGATTGATAACGAAAAAGGAACAGTGCTCTTTGGTGCGTTTACCTTGAAACCTCCCCCCGAAGATTTGTTTTCCTTAATCAGTTTGAGGTTTAAGGCGCTAGAGCCTATTGATGAAACAAACATTGAATTGATAACCCAGGGCCACCCAAAAACTTTGATGGCCTATGCCGGGCAAAGTACCATGGGCAGCGATGTAAGAAAAGCCCGTGTGCTGATTCATCCTGACCTTTTGGTTGCGGATTTGCCATCAGATGAGTTATTCAAGGTAAGTTACGAGGCGGATACCAATACGGGCCTGGTGCATTACACGCCCAGCGTGAAGGGCGAGGTAGACATTTCGCTCAAAGAGTCAGATAATCGGTTTACTCATGCCCTGCACCAAGGGGTGATTTACCCTGGTTTCGAGTACATTTTTATTTTCGATTTTGCTTCTTTACCGAAGGGTCGTTATGCAGTTGTTCTCAAAAGCGCTAATAGCAGTCGCGAAGTTTTTCTGGAGTCCGATTAGCCTGTCTTTTGGTGATCAGAATATGAGTTCTGTTCTGCCATGTATTTTCCTTATTTTGTGACCATAAGATGAAGTTGTCTGCGAATACGTTATTTGTATTACGCACGTAAGTATGTGGGTTTGAAATTTTAATAGAAAGATTGTAAAGCCTTTAACCCAAAATATGCAATAAGCTCCGCTTCTTGCATATTCGATAAAGAGAATCAATCTTTTACAGCTCACTTCGGCAGGCTCAGTACAAGTGCTTCGCTGCACTGAAAAAGTGATTCTCCCCGCCTGCCGGCGTGCAGGTCCGCCTGCCTTCCATTACGAAATTGATGGCGTGCAGGCCCGCCTGCCTTCCATTACGAAATTGATGGCGGGCAGGTAGTTCGGAGCTTTTTACTCCTCCTATTGCATAAG
>REDS01000192.1 GCA_007693395.1 Balneolaceae bacterium
GATAAAAATTTTAACAGCACTTAACTCATTGACCGGTAATTAGTTAAAAGAAATTGCAAATTGCTTAACCGGACACTACTGATGTTACTCCTTAAATATGAATTTTCTTGTAGGGCAGAATTTTAAATATAGATAATAAATTATACACAAATATGACTCAGAGTATGTTCTGGTTTATGAAAACAATGTTCAGTTTTGCGAATAATACTCAGTTATTTATGCGCAGGGCACCTTTTATTAAAAAGTTATAATTTTATATTTTTTTAAAATTTAAGATTTATTAATCTATATATTTTAAACTCTATAGTAAAAAAGGGGGTTCTCGACAGGCTCGAACTGACGGGAATAAGGTGGGGTTGTGATCCTTTCCCTGCATTATCCCTCGAGCAGAGCGTAAAGCATGTGGAGCGGTGTCGAGAAGCTTCGATGGGGCGGGGTGTCTTAAACAACGAGTTCTCGACAGGCTCGAACTGACGGGGTTAGGTTATCAAACACTTGAAACCTTATCAAATTACCCCGATACCCGGTACCGGCTCATCTCTTTGAATTTTGATGGAGACATTCCGGTAAATGTTTTAAATGCTGAGTAGAAAGTAGTTCTGGAATTGAAACCACAGGTATGCTGTACTTCACTCATGGACTCTTCGCCATTGAGTATCATTTTCTTTGCTTCATTAACCCTGTAGAAGTTTACATAGTGATTGAATTGCATATTTGAAGAACTCTTAATGGCTTCTGATACGTATTTTCGGTTACTGCCTACTAATTTGGAAACTTTTGAGAGATTTAGATTGGGGTCTCTGTAAATTTTTTTCTCTGTAAATAGTGGTTTTATTGTTTGGTACAATTCCTTCAGATGTTCTGATTCTCCCGCTTTATCACTCCCATTATGTTGCGATTTTATCACCGCTTCACTATCAATCTCTAAAAGATCTAAAACTTCCAGATTTCTATTGTAGAGTACCCGATAGTGCTCGTTTTTTTTGCGGAAATAACTTACCCCGATGTATAGAATAATGATTAGTGAAAGGATAAAAACTAGTAAAATGCGATTATGCAACGTTTTTGTGCCAATGGTTAATTCGGCAATAGCTAAATCCTGCTCCTTCAGTTCGGTTTCATATCTTGTGCGAAGGTCTTCTGCTATTTCCAGTTTTTCTGAGTCAAAAATGTCGCCATTTAACTCTGTGAATAGTTGCAAATAACTGAACGCTTGCATATAATCGCCTTTGGCCTCATAAAGTTCTGCAAGTTGTTTTGAAACATGCCGCAGTTCAAAGATGTGACTCTCTCTGTTCATCAATTGGAATGCCGCCAAATAAGCTTCTTCACTTTCATCGTATTGGTTTTTATCAAAAAGAAGTCTCCCGATATTGATGTGATTCATCAATATGCCGACCTCAATTCCATGTTCTTCACTAATTGCCAGAGACTCCCTGAAGTTTTCCAGTGCTTTATCAAACCTTTCCATGCTTGCATAAAGATTGGCAATATTCATTTTACCTCTTGCAATCTCTCTTACATTACCAAGTTGCTCTGTTTGTTCTATTCCCGCCAGATACGATTGAAGTGCTTTTTCATAATTTCCAGACTGTCTGTATGCAGCACCAATATTCAGGTATCCATTGGCCATAGCGACTTCGTCTCCTGCACGTATTGCCATATCGAGGTTTCTTTGATAGTATTTTATCGACACATCATATTCCTCAAGGCTGTAATAAATATTACCAAGCCGGTTGTAAACTTCCGCATGGCAAAATGTTTCATCGCCTGCACCGAAAGCCTCTATTGCATTCAGATAATACTGAATAGCGTTGTCGAATCTTCCAAGTCGATACACTGCAGAGCCTATGGTTGAGTAGGCCCATCCACGGAGATGATGATCTTCGATTTGGGGCAGTATTTCATCCAATATATCGAAAGCAGTTTGGTATCTTTTTGCCCAAAATTGCAGTTCGGCCATTGTTATCAAAAGCCTCTGTTGTTGCATACTGGTCAGGGAGTTTTCAAAATCATCGATTAATCTCTGTATCGCTTCTGCACCCTCCAGATAATTTACCAAAGAAAGTGAAGCAATGCCTATGGTTGAAGCAAAGTTTACTACTATCTCAGAATCATATCCCTTCTCTGCGTTGTTTATGTACCCTTCGATTTCTTCGAGATGCACTGCATCAGTGATTCCCAGTTCTTCTGGAATTTCATTTAACAGCTTTAACAGATGGGCTTGTTCAGATTGAAACTGCCGGTTATTCGTGATAGTAATATCCGGCTCTGAATACGATTCAGTATGAATCAAAGAAATAGTTAATATGATAAATAGACATTTCAACATAGCAAATATGTTTTCATTCAATAATATTGGTACATATTGAAATAATCCAAATATACGAATTCTATGTTCGGAATTGCGAAAATCTTCCTTCGCTGCATCGCCATTTCGAGCAGGGCGGAACAAATGTGGAGCGACGTCGAGAAACTTCGGCGGGATGGGGTGCCTTAAACAACGAGTTCTCGACAAGCTCGAACTGACGGGGGTGGGTGGGTTCGAACTGACGGGATGGGATGGCTCGAGTGCCTAGTTCAACCAATCCGTTTTAGCAGCCTGCCTAAAAATTTCTCTCCGTACATTTTATTTATGTGCTCCATATCGGCAATTACCACGAGCTCTCTCTTGCTTCGTGAAAATGCCACATTTAGAAGACGGGGCACACTTAGTCCGTTTTTATCTTCATCCAGCGGTCGAACGGAATAGTGCCGAATTCTGCCATGCTGCTGTTCACCGCTCATAACCGTATCAAAAATGATGTAATCTTTTTCACGCCCCTGGAACGTATGAATCGTACCTACTTCCACATTTCGGATCCCTGCTTCATATAGCCGGTTTCTCAAATCGTAAACCACACTTCTGAAGGGCACGATCACACCGACCTGTTCCATCAAAATACCGCGACCGGCCATATTCTTAAGCAGCCGCTCAATCACCTCCTGGTGCACACTGTTTACTGGCTTGAACCCTCTCTCTCCCTCTTTTTGGAGCAGATATGGTCCATATTTGGATGTATTTACCAGATGAAATGCTCTGTCATTTAATGTTAAGGTACCCGTATCATCAGTGGTTTTACCGGTCTTCAGGCGGCCTTCATAAAAAACCGTGCTGATCACATCGGCCAGGGATGATTCCAGCCGGTACTGCGTATCAAAAAAGGAGGTAAATCCGGGGTTTTCATCGTGCCAGGAGAAAAGGTCCTCACCCGTTTCTGCACCGGATACTGTGGTAAAAATATCTTTTTCCAGGAATTCACGAGCATCATGATCACTCGTTAGTGCGATTGGGGGCAGCTGCATGGGATCGCCCACTACAACCATGTGCCACTTTGCATGAGCGGCCAAAACCATCAGATAAGGTAGATTTGCCATGGAGCTTTCATCCACAACTACAGCGTCGAAATCGAGATCATGAAACAGATCCGACGTACACACTTTGGCAAGTGTAGTGGCCACAAGCTGTTTTTTCCAGAGCTCTTTTCTCTCATTTACATGGCTCAGCTCCTCCAGACGGTCTTCAAGGATTTCCAACCCGCCCGCATCCTTAATTTTCTGATCGATCAGCTTCAGCTCCAGTTCCTGATTACTTGTGGGCTGTTTTCCATTCTTCAATCGTTTTTCAACAGCTCTCAGTGCTTTTTCGCGCCGGCTCAGCAGATCAACCCATTCGCCTGCCTCCTCTTTCTGTTTGGTTATGGCTGATTCAATCTGGCCATCAAAAAGGTGGTTTTCCAGCAGGTCACTCTTCAGGGCGGCATCACCAAACCGGCTGATTTTTTCCGGATTGATGTTCACTCCTATCACGTTCAGTGCATGCAGAGAGCTGATCAGCCCAACATCAACCGCACGATTTGTGTTGGAAGCAAACAGCACTTTTTTCCCGCTGTTCAGATAATTGGCAATGATGTATCCCAACGTATCGGTTTTCCCTGTACCGGGTGGGCCCCATACGAAGAGTGTCCGGCGAACCATCGCTTTTTCAATCGCATCTCGCTGGGCATCATTGCGCAAACCATCTTCTTTGATGCTCTCATCAAACGGTATGGCCGCATCCGATGGCTTAAAAAGACGCTCCAGTCTCTGTTCAACTCCATCATCCAGATCCTGAAGTTTCATGATTTCTGAAAGTGTGCGCTTCAGTACGAAATCATTTTCCCACTCCAGATGTATCGTTGAAATAGTGGATTCCAAATCTTCAGGAAACCGTAAAACCACTTCATTATCCTCGAAAGAAACAGGGTGAATGGTGTACGATTTCTCCCCGAACGTAGCCTTTATCTCCTCCGCAAAACGTATAGAGGGCTGATGACAATCAAATTTGTAGTCGAAAGAATCTGCCGGGGCCGTTTTGGTTTTTACACCATTAAAAAGTATTTCTGTGGATGGTTTTTCCCGAACGGTTTCTATTTCCGATTCGAGCGCAACAGCTGCCTGATGAAGTAGTTTTTTGATGGATTTCATATCGGCTTAAGGTAAACGTGAAAAGTGAAAAGTGAAAAGTGAATTTACTTTATCGAGCTACGATTTATGTTCACTCATATGAATCTGATGTATATGGCACGAACAAAATCTTTGCACCATTTTTAGTTCTACCGTTTCACTTCTGCCTTTTCACTTTTCACTTCTGCCTACTGATCCCACAACTCAGAACGAATCATATCAGCACTTT